>NZ_JAHGVE010000006.1 GCF_018835585.1 Pelorhabdus rhamnosifermentans | reverse complement strand
GTCATTGATACAACCTTCGTTAAAGACATTCCGAATAAATTCACGAATGTCTATCAGCTGCCCATTACAGAAAAGGCAAAAGAAGTTTTAGGCAGAGCCTTGTTTGCCAATATCATTGCCATTGGGGCGATTGTAGCCCTGACAAAAGCGGTAAGCAAAGAATCGGCCGTGAAGGCCGTACTGGCCAGGGTACCAAAAGGAACAGAAGCCAAGAATGAACAGGCTTTTGAACTCGGGATGTCACTGATAAACGCGTAATCATTTTGCGGTTGCAGCGAAGACACTGCAACCGCAAAATTTCAAACTGAATATTTTCAATAATGAAACAAGGGGGGAATGTTCGAATGGAAAAGACGATTTCGGCAGTGTCTCAAGGGTCATTTAGTAAACGCTATGGACTTATTCTCGGGTTGATTATTATGTTTGCAATGATTGCACTTCCCACACCTGTGGGGTTGCCTATTGCTGGGCAACGGATGCTGGCAATTTTGGTATTTTCAGTTATTATTTGGATGACAGAAGCTGTATCTTATCCTGTTAGTGCTGCTATTATTATGACCCTTATGGCCTTTTTACTAGGAATTTCACCAGATGCAGCGAAACCGGAAACTGTGTTGGGTACTGCGAAAGCATTAACACTTGCTCTGGGTGGTTTTAGTAATACGGCACTTGCGCTTGTTGGCGGTGCACTGTTTTTAGCGGCAGCGATGACGCATACGGGGCTAGACAAAAGGATTGCTCTTGTTGTATTGTCTAAAGTAGGTGCTCGTACAAATCGCGTGCTTATTGGTGTTATTTTAGTTGGCTTTACTTTAAGCTTTTTTGTGCCGAGTACTACGGCTCGCGTATCTTGCCTCGTTCCGATTGTTATGGGGATCATTTCTGCTTTTGGTGTTGAGAAGAAAAGCCGTTTTGCGGCACTCATGATGATTGCTACGGCTCAAGCCGATAGTATTTGGAATGTGGGCATTAAAACTGCAGCGGCTCAAAACATGATCGCCCTCGGATTTATTGAGAAAATGCTTGGTAAAACCATTACTTGGATGGATTGGTTTATTGCAGCGGCGCCTTATGCTATCATTATGTCTGTTGCTTTATACTATGTTTTGCTTAAATTGATGCCACCGGAAGTCGATGAAATAGCGGGAGGGAAAGAAGCTGTTGCAAAGGCCATGCGCGATTTGGGGCCAATGCGGTCATCCGAGAAGAAGCTGTTGGGTATTTCTCTTGTATTACTCTTTTTCTGGGCTACAGAAAACATTGTTCATCCCTTTGATACCTCTTCGACAACGATTGCTGCTATTTCACTGCTCTTAATGCCTGGAATTGGTGTGATGACATGGAAAGAAGCGCAGGCAAAAATTCCTTGGGGAACACTCATTTTGTTTGGTGTGGGCATTAGCTTAGGGTCGGCGATTTTATCTACGAAAGCTGCGGCTTGGTTGGCTAAAATCATTGTAACAACCTTTGGGCTGCAAACCTTGCCTGCTCTTACGATACTTGCAGTGATGGCGGCTTTCTTAGTCATTATTCACCTCGGTTTTGCCAGTGCTACAGCTTTGGCGGCTGCCATGATTCCGATTATTATTAGTATCTTGCAGAGCGTACAGACACCCGGTATTAATGTCATTGGCATGACCATGGTACTTCAATATGTCGTTAGCTTCGGCATGATTCTGCCTGTCAATGCTCCGCAGAATATGATTGCCTATGGTACTGAAACCTTTGAGGCCAAGGACTTTATTAAAACAGGCATTCCCCTAACAATTATTGGTTATGTTGTCATTATGGTGCTAGGCGCTACTTACTGGAAATGGCTTGGTATTATGTGAAAATGAATGAACTTTAGAAGATAAACAGCAGCAGGATTTCAATTCCTGTTGCTGTTATTTTTTTCGTATGAACTTATTTTAGTCCCATAAGCTGTTTCAACAATTTTACTTTTGTACGACTTACAGGAATATTTTCTTGTTGATTGCCTTCCATACGTAACACAAAGGAGCCATGGAACCAAGGAATAATCTCGACAATATCATCGAGATTCACGATGTATTGTCGATGGACGCGTAAAAAGTTTTCATCAGATAGAATGGTTTCAATTTCTTTAAAGGAAAGGTTGCATGTGTATTGTTGGTGAATGGTTCGAATATACACATCGCGTTCGCTAACCGAAGCGAGTATGATGTCTTGTTTGTTTAAGGGTAGGATTTTTCCGTTATCTATGACACAAATCTTATTGCTCTGATGGGGTTGTTTGGGATGATCACGCGCTAATAAATTGCGGATTTTCTGTATAATGCTCGTCAGCTTTTCTTCAGTTACAGGTTTAGTGATATAGCCGATCGCGGGTGTATTAAATGCTTCTAAGGCATGTTCTTGGAAAGCCGTAATAAATACAATGAGCGGTGGTTTTGACAAGGCGCTGAGCTTTTTTGCCATGTCTAACCCCGATATTCCGGGCATTTTAATGTCAAGGAAGAGAACATCTGGTTTATTTTCTGTAATATAGGCTAAAGCATCAAAACAATGATTGAATTTTTTTTCCACTGTAATATTTGGATGTTTCTTGAGTAAATACTCGATTTCGTCACAAATAGGCTGCTCATCATCAACAATGACGGCTTTAAACTGCATATTGTGACCTCCCCTCAGTTGGAAGATGTAACGTAACATCCGTTCCTTGGCCTTCTTTACTATCAATTGTGATCGGATAGTTGCTGCCATAAATACTTGTCATTCGGCAGTTTACGTTCCGTATGCCAATGCCATCGGTTTCGGCATGGAGAACAGATTGCAACCGATCGCTAGGAATTCCAACACCATTATCAGAAACCTTGATGATTACCTCTTTTTGGCTAACCTTTACTGTGACCGTTAGTTTGCAATCACTGAGTTTAGGAAATAAGCCGTGATGCAGGGCATTTTCTACTAGGGGCTGAATGGAAAGCAAGGGGATGGAGTAATTAAGGGCAGCATTATCAATATCTAGTGTGACTGTTAACCGACTACCAAAGCGGCATTTGGCAATTTCCAGATAGGCTTCTACGGCTTGCAGCTCCTCGCGGATTGTAATGAAATCTTGGTGACTACTAAAACTTTGTTGCATAAGCGTAGCCAAATGACCTAATAAATTGCGCGCTGTAGCAGGATCAGTGCGACAAAGGGACATGATAATATTAATTGTATTAAATAGAAAGTGAGGATTAATTTGTGCTTGCAGGGCCTTTAACTCCGCTTTTTCGCGCATCACACGCTGTTCGTCAATTTCGGCTAGCTGAATTTGTACTGATAATAAATTCGCAATGCCATCTATAATACGCAAATCTAATTCACCAATTCCATGATCATCTCGTTTGGATAGTTTAATGGTTCCAATTGTCACTCCATGAGCTGTGAGTGGTGCAACAACACCAGAATGCAAAGGACAGTTGGGTACAGGACAACCTCTTTCTTCTAGAGAACTGCTAATAAGTACCTGGCCCTCACTGATGGTTCGTTTTGTTGAACTTGTCATAATAGGTTCGCCAACCTTATGATGATCGTCACCAAGGCCGATATAGGCGAGAACGACTTCGCGATTGGTTATGGAGACGGATGCGACTTTGGTGAGGTTGAAAATGATTTCAGCTGTTTTCTGCGCCGATTCTGTTGTTAAACCGTGGCGCAAGTAGGGCAGGGTACGACTGGCAATTTCGAGAGATAGTTCGGCTGCGTTAGCACCGTAATTGTCTTGTTCCAATTTGATGTTTTCCGTAATAAGCATAAAAACGATAGTTCCTATAACCGTGACAAGTGTTGTTGGAACCGCACTGATTTTTTCGAAGGCCCAGGCTGTTTCAGCGGGTTTGGCGAAGGTAATAATCATGAATTTTTGTGTGATTTCAGCTATCAGAGCCACAAGAGCGCCTGTTTTCCAATTGAGATGATTTAATCCGTATTTTTGGCGGATCATTCCTGCGAATAAACCACCTAGTACCGTGGCAACGGCACAGATACTTGCTGTGAAACCGCCAAGAAAAAAACGATGGGTGCCACTAATGATCCCGGTACATAATCCGACAATAGGCCCTCCTATGAAGCCGCTCATTAATGTACCGATCAGCCGCGTATTAGCTAAGGCTCCGTCAATAGGGATTCCTGTATAGGTCCCAATGATGGAGAGCAGAGAAAAAGCGGCACTTAAGGTAACCCAGGAACGGGGCTGAAAAGGATGTTGAGCACAATGAATAATAAATTGGCTGCGTCCAATCAAATAGGCTGTCATGGCGATAAAAGACATGTGACTAATTAAGTGCAGGAGTAGATCGAGATACATAGTAAGTCCTCACAATCATGCAGAAACTTTTATAATTCACTGAATTTTACAAGTAAAGCCTAATTATTATTATAACATATTCTATGGTCATTTTTTTTATCATCCGTAATAAATACACGGATACATTGACTTCGTAACGTTTGTTAAAGTGGACAATCTCATTTGGAATAAACAAAAAGATTGGCTGAGAAGGAAAAATTTTACTGACTATTATAGATTCAGTCTGTATTGACGCATGTTTGTTTGCCTGCTATAATGACATCAATTAGATAAGTATACGGTTAAGGTGCCACCCAGAGTGATGGGGGGATAATAGGAAAGTCAGAGCATCTTTGTTATGCATAAGCGCGGGCCCGCCACTGTACTGGGGAGAACTTACAAAGCCACTCAATTAGGGGAAGGGGTAAGTTGTTGATGAGCCAGGAGCCAGGAGACCTACCTTTTACCGCTAAAATATCCTTCATGGAAAAGAAGGCTTTTCGAGCTATTTGCTCAAAAGGCCTTCTTTTTTTAATCTATGCAGATGTCTTTTTATCATTACAGGAAGAATATTTTTGATCCAGAGGGTAGACTAAAGACTAAATTTATCCGTTCATTTTATATTGGAGGTTGTCATGAGTTTATTACAAGAAACATTGCTAAAAATTACGGCTTTAGATGCAGTTGTTATGGAACAGGTCAAGGTTCAATTGGAAATTTTTAACCAAACCGGCCGAAGCCTGGGGCGTTTGGAAAGTATGATAGAACAATATGCAGGGATTTTGGGAAAATTACATCTGGAGCTGCCTCGTAACTGTATGATTATTGCCTCTGCCGATCATGGTGTTGCTAAGCAGGGAATTAGTGCCTATCCAGTGGAGACAACACTTCACATGACGGCGAATTATTGTATTTCGAAAGGTGGTAGTGCCAATGCATTTGCTAATTTTTGTGGCGCTCATTTAGTTGTTGTTGATATGGGAGTAGCCGGAGATTTATCACATGTCCCCGGACTTTTGCATAAAAAAATTGCTTATGGTACGCATGATTTTACTCAAGGACCGGCCATGACATGTGAGCAGGCTTTGTTGGCTATTGAAACAGGCATTGCCATTGTAAATGACTATGTACAGCAGGGTTATACCTGTTTTAGCCTAGGTGAAATGGGTATTGGTAATACGACAGCAAGCGCAGCCATTGTAGCCGCTTTTACGGGATTGCCTGCCGATGTGGTGACTGGACGAGGTACAGGTATATCCGATGCTCGATTAGAAGTTAAAAGAAAAATTGTTCGCCAGGCACTTACAGTCAATCAGCCTGATGTCACAGATGGTATAGACGTGCTGGCCAAGGTGGGCGGTTTTGAGCTGGGGGCGCTAGCAGGCGTTATTCTAGGTTGTGCTGCCAATCGCTGTGCCGTCATTATTGATGGACTGAATACAACTGCGGCGGCGTTAATTGCCAGCACGCTGCACCCACTTGTGAAAGATTATTTATTTGCATCTCACTTGTCGACAGAACCAGCCCATCAGATTGCTTTGCAGTTTTTACATTTAGAAGCCTGCGTAGATATGGGCGTTCGTCTAGGCGAAGCCATTGGAGCATCTATTGTAGTCGATATGTTAACACTTGCTGTAAAATTACTCAATCATAGTAGAAAATTGGGTCAGGCAGGAGGAATGAATCATGCTTGACCAGGTTATTACTTCGATAAAACCCTTAGATGAAGAAGCCATGGAAAAATGTCAGTTGCGACTGGACAACTTGACCAAGCCGCTAGGCAGTCTTCATTCATTTGAACACCTTGCTAAGAAACTAGCAGGCATCACAGGTACCCCACGGCCACACGATTTAAAGAAGAGTATTATTATTATGGCAGGGGATCATGGCATAACCGAGGCCATTCCCCCCGATTTACGTGAATCAACAGTGCAAAGAATCAATGATTGTTGTACAGGCCGTGCAGCTATCAAGGTTTTTGCGGATCATGCAGCGGCTAAGTGGGGTGTTGTTGACGTCGGTGTAGCTGCTGATTTGCCAACTTCTCAGTTCGTTTATCATGAGAAAATTGCCTATGGAACGAAAAACATTCTCAAGCAAGCGGCAATGACTCGAATTCAAACGGTACAGGCCATCGAGGTTGGCATCAAAATAGCTCAGATAGAAAGGAGGCAGGGAACGCATATTTTTGGCTTAGGTGACATCGGCAGAGCAAATAATCTGTCAGGAATGGCTCTTGTTGCTTGTTATAGTGAAAAACCGCTGAGTGATCTTGTAAACTCCAACACAGCAATCAATTTATCTGGAAACAGACAAATTGAGCTGCTAAAAACAGCGCTGACAGTCAATTGTCCGGATAAGCAGGATGCTCTTGACGTGCTAAGCAAGGTCGGTGGTTTTGAAATTGCTGGTTTAGTTGGAGTCATACTTGGTGCAGCTGCTGGCGGTGCGGCAGTTGTGCTTGATGGACTCGTAACAAGTGCCGCAGCGCTTATTGCCGTACAATTGGCTCCGACTGTTCAAGAATATCTGATTGGATCACAGTTTGCTATGGAGCCTGCACATCAGGAAGCGCTGGAATGTTTACATATACCAGCTTATTTACAGCTGCAGATGAATTTAGGTGAAGGAACAGGGGCAGCTTTAGGCATGTCTCTCATAAATGCATCTTTACATGTTTTAAATGATATGAAAACTTTTGGCACTGCGCAGGTAGCTGTTGCTCAAGATGGCCCAGGCGCTTTAAAACAAGACAAGAATGTTAAAGATTAACATTCTTGTCTTGTTTCTATTTGTATGTGCTCCAGTAACTTTGCTTGGATCTTTTCTACAGCCGCTTGGCAAGATTCGTTGTTTGAAATTCGATAGTGACCATATTTTTCGTAAAGATGTTTTCGCTGTTCATATAAGGTGTAAATGCGCTGAACATTGCCGGCAAGTAAGGGGCGATGTTCAGCTGCACCAAGGGAATCGATAATCATCTCAATGGAACGTTCAATATAAAAAATAATGCCTTGTTGTTGCAGAAGTACCATATTTTGATGTCGTGTCACAACACCGCCGCCTGTTGCGATAACAATCGAGGACTTGTTGTAAATGTCGAAAATGGCCTGACTTTCGATTTGACGAAAATGATCTTCGCCATGTGAAAAAAGTTCAGCAACGCTTTGCTGTTCTTTTTTTTCGATATAACGGTCTACATCATAAAATTTCATTTTGAGTGCCGGAGCGAGCAGCGAGCCTATTGAAGATTTACCACAGCCAGGCATGCCGATTAATACAACGTTATTTGCATACAAATTCATTTTCATTATATCATCTCCCAAAGCGCGAGTGCCGTTACAGCTTCTACAACAGGGACCGCTCGTGGAACAATACATGGATCATGACGGCCAATGGTAGAAAGAAGAATGTTTTCACCCTGCGCGTTGACTGTGTGCTGTTTTTGGCTAATAGAAGGTGTGGGTTTTATAGCTACGCGGAAAATAAGAGGCATGCCATTTGTAATACCGCCTGTAATGCCACCATTGTGATTGGTAGTTGTCTGAATCCTGCCATCTTGGCACTGCATGGCGTCATTTGCTGTACTGCCGTACATTGCAGCAAATTCAAAGCCTGCCCCAAATTCTATGCCCTTTACAGCGGGAATGGAAAAAAGTAGATGAGATAAAGTGCTTTCTAATGAATCAAAAAAAGGATCTCCCCACCCAGCTGATAAATGAATGGCTGCTGTTTCAATGACGCCTCCCACGGAGTCATTGTCTGCTTTTGCTGCGAGAATAGTATTTTGCATCTCTTCTCCGATTATTGGATCTAGTACAGCAAATTTTTGTTGGTTCAGCCTTAAAAGTGACTTTTCATCTACAGTAACAGCATCAAAGCGGGGTTCGGAAATGCTGCCAATACGTTCGATATGTGAGCCAATGATAATCTTTTGTTGGAGTAGTAGCTGTTTGATAATGGCGCCGGCAAAAACGAGCGGCGCCGTGAGTCGTCCGGAAAAATGTCCTCCGCCACGTGGATCATTATAACCTTTGTATTTGACATGACCGGCATAGTCGGCATGGCTGGGACGGAATTTTTGGATAGCCGTTTCATAATCTGCCGAGTGCTGATTGTGATTTTCAATCATAGCGCATAAAGGCGTGCCTGCTGTTTTTCCCTGGAATAAACCGCTCAAGAGGATAAAATGATCCGTTTCACGGCGTGACGTGGCAAGAGGACTGTTTCCGGGGGCGCGTCTCGCTAGTTCTTTTGTTACGTCATCCCAGTTAATCATGAGTCCCGGCGGTAATCCATCGATAGTCATGCCGATGCCTTTGCCATGGCTTTCACCAAAAATAGTATAACGAACTTTTCTACCCCATGTAGCACTCATTTAATTTTCCCTCCTAGCTCCGCAAAGTCTTTCCAAAAATCAGGATAAGATTTATTAACACAGCTGCTGTTTTGAATGGTTACTGACTCATGGCAGCGAAGCGAAGCAATGGCAAGGGCCATGGCAATGCGGTGATCATTCCAGCTATCCACAATGCCCCCAGTCAATTCTTTGCGACCCTGGATAGTGAGAAAATCACTGCCTTCATGAATATCAGCGCCAAGTTTATTGAGTTCTTGTGTAATGGCATGCAGCCGATCTGATTCTTTTAACCGCAGTCGGCCTGCTTGAACAATATGAGTCGTTCCCTCGCTGACTGCGGCTAATACAGCTAAAATAGGCACTAAATCAGGACACTGAGCCGCATTGATTTCGATTCCTGACGTTTTACTAGGTGTGGCGGTTATTGAATTTGTACCAAAAGTAATATTTCCGCCTAGTTTGTTTAAAATATCAATAATGACTTTGTCACCTTGCACGGAATGCGGATTTAGATCTAAGCAACAGACAGAAGAACCTATAAGTCCGGCTGCCAGCCAGAAGGCAGCTTGCGAATAGTCTCCCTCAACATGGTAATTTTGGCTAGTATAGCGCTGATTGCCTGGAATGATAAACTCTTGGTAGTCATTATTTGTTACGTGAATACCAAACCGTTCTAGCATAGTTAACGTTAAATCAATGTAACCTTGCGATTCTAAGGGCGTTGTAAGATTAATTTTTGAATTGCTTTCAAGACGCGGCAGGGTGAATAATAGTCCAGTAATAAACTGAGAACTAATATCTCCGCGTAACCGAAAGTATCCGGGTTTTAGTTGTCCTGTAACAGATAAGGGAAGGTTGCCTTGTGTCGTTTGATAAGCAATCTGTTGCTCGTCAAATATTTTGTAATAAGTATCTAAGGGGCGTTCAATGAGTTTGCCTCGCCCAGTAAATGTGATGGAATGGTTTGTCAGAGCAAGAGGAATGAGAAAGCGTAACGTAGAACCTGATTCACAGCAATCAATAATGTCTTTTTGCGGTGTTAGGCTTCCGTTGGAACGGATGAGGACACTGTCCTTTTCTTGGGAGATTTCCGTACCCAGGGCTTTCATTGCATCGATTGTTGCAGTAATATCATCGGAAAATATAAGACCTTTAATACAGGATGTCCCATTTGCCAGGGCGGCACAAATTACTGCACGGTGCGAAAGACTTTTGGATGGGGGAATGTGAATATTTCCGCTTAACAAATTGGGGATGATTGTTATAGTAGCCATCATAGAACCCTCTTTCTATCGTTCGATTATGTTATTATTTTCTACCATGAATATTTTATAGATAAAAAAAGAGACTCACATGAGTCTCTTTTATATAGCGCTTTTCTATTCTGTTTTGTTTACGCGTATATTATATTGCTGAGGCCTCACTTAACGACAATCTATTCAATTTTTTCCAACCAAAATAGCCAGCGCTAAAAAAGTAGCCCCAGCTAAAAAAGTAATAATATTGTTTTGTAATTGTTTTGTTTAAGTGAGTAATCATCGGGGAATAGCCTCCTGCACAGAGAAAAAATCAATTTATTCACCTTATTATATGAAAAGAAGCAATCTCTGTCAAGCAGTAACGAAACATTTTTTTATATAAACAGGTGAAATATATTAAAAAGTGTTAACAATTGTTCTAGAAAAAATATTTAAAAGAACAATTGTTGTCTGGTAGTGGCGTGCATATTTTGCCTGGAGCCGTTGGTTGACATATCGATGAATTCTATAGTACATTTGATACAAATATGTAAGGAATCGGGGAACAAGCATGGATGTGGATATGATTGAACCAGTAGCACATGAATCAACTCGCGAGTACGTCTATCGGGTTTTAAAAGCCAATATTATGCAGTTAAAACTTTTACCAGGTAGTGCTCTATCTGAAAAAGATATTGCTGTTTTATTAAATGTCAGTAGAACGCCGGTGAGAGAAGCTTTTATTCGATTGTCTCAGGAATATTTATTAGATGTCGTTCCCCAGAAAGGAACCTATGTATCGCTCATTGATTTGGAACATGTTAAGGAATCAAAATTTTTGCGTGAAACTGTTGAAAAAGAAGTGATTAAACTAGCTTGTAAAGAATTCCCCAGCGATCAATTAGTGAAGTTACAAGCGTGTCTTGCATTGCAAAAAGAATGTATTGAAGATCAAAATCCTTTGAAATTTTTTGAACTCGATGATGCATTGCATAGTACCATTTTTGAAGGTTGTAAAAAAACACGCGTTTGGTCTGTCATTCAGCAATTACATACCCATTATAATCGTGTACGAATGTTGAATGTGGCTAACGGACATGATATGCCGCGAATTTGGCAGCAACACAGCGAACTGATTCGTGCTATTCAAGAACAGGATGTTCAGCTTGGAAGTGAGATGATTTATCTTCACATTAATAAAGTGACTTTTGATTTAAATGAACTTTTAAAGGATTATCCCGATTATTTTAAACAGAAGAAATTGGTGGAAAAAATATAAGGAAAAATGAGTCGCAATTGAAGCTAGCTAGTCCCGATGGTCTACGTAGATCATCGGGACTATCTATAATATCTCGTTCGATAATTCAGATTTGATGAAATTAATTGAAAACAGTATTGATTACTACCATACTAGTATGGTAGTATGTAAAAAGAAAGATGATTTAACCCTTAATATTATCATATAAGTACGTTATTTTTAGCTCAATGCTTCAAGAAGGGGATGGTAATTTTGAATTGCTTAAATTCAATAAAATTGGACTAAAATGATTCTATGAATTGGAGGAGAGAAAAATTATGTTTAAAGGTTATCGATGGACTATTGTTCTTTTCCTTTTTTTAGCGAATGCTATTAATTATGTTGATAGGTCTGCGATGTCTGTAGCATTGCCAATTTTATCGAAAAAATTTGAGCTTAGTCATTTTGAGTCTGGGTTGATTTTGAGCAGTTTTTTTGTTGGATATGCGTTGTTTAATTTCGTTGGCGGATATATGTCTGACAAGATTGGACCTAAGAAAGTTATGGGAGCGGCTATGGGGGTATGGTCCATTTTTTGTGGCCTTACAGCTGGTACTTTCAATTTTATCTCGTTATTTCTTTGTAGGGTAATATTTGGTCTTGGTGAAGGGCCTATCACTGCGACAACTAACAAGACCATGAACAATTGGATTCCATTAAAAGAAAGAGCAACGGCTGTTGGTATCTGTAATGGAGGAGCTCCTGTCGGCGCTGCTATATCCGCACCATTAGTGGCATTTATATCATTATGGTGGGGCTGGGAAGCTTCGTTCATCATTTTAGCAGTAGTTGGGATAATATGGACCCTTATTTGGTGGAAAACGGTTACGGATAAGCCTAGCGAACATCCATCTGTAACTCCGGAAGAATTGGCATTGATCAATGAAGGTAAAGAAGAATTGATTACTGTAAATTCAACGATCCATGAAAAGGTTTCTTTACTGTCCGTTATTAAGCAGGGTAAAATATTAGCCTTATTAGTAGGTCTTTATGGCTATAATTACACTTTGTTTTTCTTTTTGACGTGGTTTCCTAGTTATCTAGTTGATGTTCGACAGTTGAGCATCAAGGAAATGGGAATTGCTGCAATGATTCCTTGGATTGCAGGTGCTGTAGGACAGATTGCCGGCAGTTTTCTTATCGATTATATTTACAAAAAAACAGGTAAATTATTATTTTCCCGGAAAGTTGTGTTAGTAGTCTGTTTAAGCTTTGCTGCAATTTGTGTTGCTTTGACTGGCTTGGCTAATACCTTAATGAGTGCGGTTGTTCTTATGACCCTGGGAATTTGTTTCCTATATTTGCAAGCAACAACTTATTGGGCTATCATTCAAGATATTGTTCCACCGGAAAGAGTGGGTGGCACTAGTGGATTTATTCATGGGGTAGCAAATATTTCTGGTATTATGGGCCCAGCAATTACAGGATGGATCGTACAGACAACCGGGCAATATACGCCGGCATTTTTATTGGCTGGCGGGTTAGCCATTATCGGTGCATTGGCAGTAGCGATCTTTGTAAAACAAGATAAAGTAATAAAAAAAGATAGTGAAATCTTGGCATAAAAAAATTTAGGAAGGATGTGTGATGCTCATGAAACAGTTTATGGATGATGACTTTCTATTAGAAAATGATTCGGCAGTAAGGCTTTATCATGAATACGCAAAGACGATGCCAATTATTGAC
Source organism: Pelorhabdus rhamnosifermentans (assembly GCF_018835585.1). Classification (NCBI taxonomy): domain Bacteria; kingdom Bacillati; phylum Bacillota; class Negativicutes; order Selenomonadales; family Sporomusaceae; genus Pelorhabdus; species Pelorhabdus rhamnosifermentans. Next base: position 221,255 of record NZ_JAHGVE010000006.1, on the reverse strand, counting down.
TATCATTGTCATTTAGATGCGAAAGAGATATTTGAGAACAAACAGTTTAAAAACATTACTGAAGCATGGCTTTATGGTGATCATTATAAATGGCTGGCCATGCGTAGTAATGGTATAGATGAACGGCTTATTACGGGAGATGCCAATGATTATGACAAGTTTTTAGCATGGGCTCAAACGCTAGAAAAGTGTATTGGAAATCCGCTTTATCATTGGACACATTTGGAATTGCAACGCTTTTTTGGAATATATGGACCCTTGACTGTACAAAATGCGCCTGCTGTTTGGGAGAAAATAAATTCATTATTAGGACTTAAAGAATATAGTGCGCGAGCCATGATCTCAAAATCCAATGTCAAGGTCATTTGCACAACAGATGATCCGGTAGATTCGCTTGAGTATCATCGTAGAATTCGCGAGGATGCAACGATTGCAGTTCAAGTATTGCCTACGTTTCGTCCCGATAAAGGCCAGGAACTGGGTTCATCAGATTTTATTCCATGGGTGGAACAACTTGGTAAAGTAACGGGCTGTCACATTACTACGTATGGCGAGTTTTTAGCGGCTTTAGAGAGGCGCATGCAGTTTTTCCACGATATGGGCTGTCGGAGTGCAGATCATGGTTTACAACGAGTTCCTTATTTAGAAAGTTCACAAGATATAATTGCTGAGATTTTTCAACGCGCTTTACAAGGTGCAAACATTTCTGAGCATGATGTTGAATGCTATCAAACAGCTTTTCTTCAATTTTGTGGCAGAAAGTATGCCCAATTAGGTTGGATCATGCAACTTCATATTGGGCCTATGCGCAATAATAATAGTCGAATGTTTCGATGCGTGGGGCCGAATAGCGGTTTTGATGCTATGAATGATTGTTCTATGGCCTATTCGCTGGCTAAGTTGCTGGATTCTCTTGAGCGTGACAAATGTTTGCCCAAAATCATTTTATATGCGATTAATCCAAAAGATTATTATGTTTTAGGTACGGTAATGGGGAATTTTCAAACAGGAAACGTTCCAGGAAAAATTCAGTTTGGAACAGCTTGGTGGTTTAATGATAATAAAAAGGGCATGATTGAACAAATGTCTGTTTTGAGTAGTGTAGGGTTAATCAGCCATTTTATTGGCATGGTGACGGATTCTCGAAGCTTTTTATCTTATACACGTCATGAGTATTTCAGAAGGATTCTTTGCAATTTGTTTGGTGAGTGGGTAGAAAACGGCGAAGTGCCGGCTGATTGGGACATTATTGGTGGAATTATACAAGATATTTGTTTTAATAATGTTAAAAAATATTTTGGATTTCAAATAACAAAAATGAAGCAAGAGAATTTATTGGGAGGTAAATGATATGGAAATGACATTTCGGTGGTATGGTAAAGAAAATGATAAGATTACATTACAGGATATTCGACAAATTCCGGGCATGCGTGGTGTAGTGGGGGCTTTATTTGATATTCCTGTTGGGGAAGCTTGGCCGCTGGATAAAATTATGGCATTAAAGCAAGAAATAGAGAGTGTGGGCTTGTCTTTTGAAACAGTAGAGAGCGTGAATGTTCATGAAGACATTAAACTGGGAGTTCCAGCACGTGATGAATATATTGAGAATTACAATACTTCATTAAGAAATTTGGGAAAAGCGGGCGTTAAAGTAGTCTGCTACAATTTTATGCCTGTTTTTGACTGGACTCGGACAGACTTAGCGAAAGTGTTACCTGATGGTTCCACAGCGTTAGCATTTGATGCGCGAATTATTCGTGATAAAGACCCGCAAAAGTTAGTAGAAGAAATGAAAGCCAACTCAAATGGATTCGAACTTCCGGGCTGGGAGCAAGGGCGGTTAACGGAACTTCAGAATTTGTTCGATGCATACAAAAATGTGGACGAAGAACAGCTATTTAAAAACTTAGAATACTTTTTAAAAGCCATAGTACCTGTAGCGGAAGAATGTGGTATCAAGATGGCTATTCATCCCGATGATCCCCCGTTCTCCGTATTCGGACTTCCTCGTATTGTAACAAGTAAGAAAAATCTAGAAAGAATTATCAATTTAGTGGATAGTCCTAGTAATGGTCTAACTCTTTGCAGTGGTTCCTTGGGATCAAACTTGGAAAACAATATACCGGAAATTATTCGTTACTTTGGTAAGATGGGCCGCATTCATTTTGGACATGTACGAAATGTACAAGTGCATGAACCAGGCATCTTTAATGAGACGGCTCATAAGTCTGATGAGGGTTCTTTCGATATGTATGAAATTATGAAGGCTTTTTATGATATTGGATTTACCGGCCCCATTCGCCCGGATCATGGCAGAATGATTTGGGGAGAAGAAGGAAGACCTGGCTACGGACTTTATGACAGAGCTTTAGGAGCTAATTATTTATGTGGTCTTTGGGATGCCATTGAGCGAGGCGCGAAGTCGTAATTAAAAATATAGAATGAACAGTGGGGGGATTCAATATGAAAGCGGTAGAGATTGTTAAACCTGGTACAATACGTATTGTAGAACGGAATATCCCGAAAATAAAGGAAAATGAAGTATTGGTTAGAGTGAAAGCTGCAGGAATATGTGGGTCAGATGTTCATATTTATCATGGCAAAAATGCTTTCGCTACCTATCCTAGAGTTGTTGGACATGAATTTGTTGGTGAATTGGTAGAAATCGGCGCACAAGTGAATGATTTACAAGTTGGCGATCGAGTAGCCATTGATCCTGTAGTTTCTTGTGGACAGTGTTATCCTTGCCGTGTTGGACGTCATAATGTTTGTAAAAGTCTTAATGTATTGGGTGTACATCGGGATGGTGGTTATCAAGAATATATTGCTGTAGCGGGTACTCAAGCTCATAAGTTGCCTAATACTATTCCATGGAAAATTGCTGCTCTTGTCGAACCTTATACGATTGCTGCTCAAGTCATGGAGCGTGGTCGGTTAGTTGTGGATGATACTGTTCTGATTTGTGGTGCAGGGCCGATTGGGCTGATTATTTTACAAGCGGTCAAAATGATAGGGGCCCGTGTTGCTATCATGGATATTGTTGAAACTAGGCTAAAGTGGGCAAAGGAAATGGGTGCTGATCTTGTGATTAATGCTAAGACCAGTGACTTGGCAAAAGAAATGATGGCCTTTACTAATAATGAAGGTGCAAGTCTCATTTATGAAGCCACGGGAAATATCGAAATACTTGAAACGTGTATTCATAATATTGCTTCAGCTGCTGGCAGAGTGGTTGTATTAGGTTTTAGTACTGAGGTTGTTAAAATACCACAGGTGGATATTATGAGTCGTGAACTTGAAATTATAGGAACCCGATTAAATAATAATAAGTTTCCCCAGGTTATTGAATGGTTTACTAAGAGGCTTGTACAACCCGCGAAAATTCTTACTCATACTTTTTCTTTTGAAGAAACGCAAAAAGCTTTTGAATTGGCAGGTACAAATCCGCAAGATGTGTGTAAGATTGTTCTTGAATTTTAACAAGGTTTAGGACAGATTAATAGTAGATTTTTAATTTTAAACTTCGTGGAAATTATTGTAAAGTATATGGGGGAAGAAAAAGCAAGATAAATTTTCCTCCATAATATTTTTATATAAGATAACATAATATTTCGAATGATTATTACAATACAATATTTTAAGGAGGGTTACAAATGCTTCATAAGCGTCGATGGCAAATTATTTTGTTGATTTTCATGGCTAGTTTTATAAATTATATGGATAGAACTGCCTTTTCTGTAGCGGCTCCATTTATTACTCAAGAATATGGACTTACTCCTGCTCAATTAGGTATATTATTTAGCGGTTTTTTTATGGGATATGCAGTTTTTAATTTTGTAGGTGGCTATTTTTCAGATATTTACGGACCCAGAAAAGTATTTTCTGTTTCGATGAGTGTTTGGTCTGTTTTTTGTGGGCTCATTGCAGCTGCGTATAGTTTTGTATCTCTTTTTATTGTACGTGTTTGTTTCGGTATTGGAGAAGGGCCAATTTCAGCTACTACTAGCAAAGTTGTAAGTAGTTGGTTTCCGGCAAAAGAACGTTCCAGTGCCATGGGCATTGCTAGTTCTGGAACTCCATTAGGTGCTGCTGTTGCTGGACCGATTGTAGGAATTATTGCTTTATATTTTAGTTGGAAAGCTTCATTTATAATTATGGCTATTATTGGTTTAATATGGGCAATGTTTTGGTGGCGTATTGCCAGGGATTTGCCATCTGAAGATCCGAGAATTTCACAGGATGAATTAAATGAAATTAATCAAGGTAAAATGATGGCAAATTCCATTAGTAGTGATAGCAAATTACCATTGAGTTATTTTTTGAAACAACGGACAATATTATTAACGGCACTTGCATTTTTCGCCTACAATTATAATCTTTTCTTTTTCTTAACGTGGTTTCCAAGTTATTTGACCATGGCCAAGGGACTTAGTATTGCAACGATGAGTATTGTAACTGTACTTCCTTGGTTTACTGGTTTCATTGGATTGGCATCTGGTGGTTTTATTTCTGATTTTGTATTTCGTAAGACTGGAAAATTAATGTTTTCGCGTAAAATTGTATTGGTAGTTGGCCTAGGCGTTACCTCAATTTGTATTTGTTTGACTGGTTTTGTAGAATCTGTTGTATGGGCTGTTATTTTAATGGCGATTGCTATTTTTACTCTTTATTTAACTGGATCAACATACTGGGCACTGATTCAGGATACGGTTAGTGAAGAAAATGTTGGTGGTGTTAGCGGGTTTGTTCACTTTCTTGCAAATCTATCCGGTGTAATTGGTCCTGCTGTCACAGGTTTTATTGTACAATCAACGGGTGTTTTTACTAGTGCGTTTGTTTTAGCAGGTTCATTGGCATTGATAGGTTCTTTAGCGGTGGCATTCTTTGTTCGTCCTATTAAAGTATAATTTTTGGAGTGGTCATATTAAATACTGTACAAATATTCTTTGAAAAGTGTAAATTTATTATATTTTAATAGAAAAAATTTAAATCCGTTTTAGCTGTAGGGTCATTAAGTTTATTCCGTTTAATTAGTCAAGAAGGGGGAATTTATAATGTTAACATTAAGTCAGTCTAGTATCAAGAACAGCCAATTATGGAATCAAGCAGGGATTGAAACGCTGAATTTTGATTATGATCAGATGGTAGCTTCCACAAGAGAAAATCCGACGTGGGTACATTTTGGGGCAGGAAACATTTTTCGCGGTTTTATCGCGACATTGCAGCAGACTCTTTTAAATCAAGGTAAAGCAAGTACAGGTATTATTGCTGTCGAGACCTATGATCAGGAAATTATTGAAAAAATTTATGATCCTTATGGTAATTTGAGCTTGCTGGCCATTATGAACCAAGATGGCAGCTTGGAAAAAAAGCTGATTGGAAGCATTGGCGAAAGTTTAGTGGGCGATCCGGCGCGGGAAACAAACTGGCAACGACTCAAAGCGATATTTTGTAAGCCTTCCTTGCAAATGGCTAGTTTTACGATTACTGAAAAAGGCTACGGCCTAAAAAATATGTCGGGACATTATTTGCCTGCGGTGGAACAGGACATGAAAACTGGGCCCAAACAGCCTCAAAGTGTGATGGCGATTATTACAGCTTTAGTTTATAAACGTTTTAAGCAGGGTGAGCTCCCTATTGCTCTTGTCAGCATGGATAATTGTTCTCATAATGGCGAAAAATTGTATCAAGCTGTTCGGACAATTGCGCAAGAATGGCTTGAGAATGATTTTGTTGAAAAGGCCTTCCTTGAGTATATCAATAATCCAGACAGGGTTTCTTTTCCTTGGAGTATGATTGATAAAATTACACCGCGCCCTGCCGAAAGTGTCAAACAGGCTCTAAATGATAGCGGTTTTAGTAGCACAGAGTTGATTTGTACGACGAAGAATACTTATATTGCACCTTTTGTGAATGCTGAAAAGCCGCAGTATTTAGTTATTGAAGATCAATTTCCTAATGGACGCATGCCGTTAGAAGCAGCAGGTGTCATGTTTACGGATCGTCAGACAGTGAACAGAGTGGAAAAAATGAAGGTTTGTACTTGTCTGAATCCTCTTCACACGGCCCTGGCCATTTTTGGCTGCTTGCTGGGATATACGCTCATTGCTGATGAAATGAATGATCAAGATTTAAAAAAATTAGTCCAAAGGATTGGTTATGACGAAGGAATGCCTGTTGTCGTTGATCCGAAAATTTTAGATCCAAAGGATTTCATTAAAGAAGTCATTGAAGTAAGATTGCCTAATCCCTATATACCCGATACACCGCAAAGAATTGCGACAGATACATCGCAGAAAGTTGGTATCCGTTTTGGTGAAACTATCAAAGCTTACTCCGAGCGATCTGATTTGGATAGTAAGACATTAGTCTATATTCCATTGACTATTGCCGGATGGTGCAGATATGTAATGGGCTTAGATGATGAAGGTAAAGCGATGAAGTTAAGTTCTGATCCTTTATTGGAAACTTTGCAAGGGGCTATTTCTCAAGTCAGATTAGGCGAACCACAATCAGCTCGGAAAAGTTTACAATCAATTTTGTCGAATGAAGAATTGTTTGGAATAAATCTTTATCAGATTGGTTTGGGAGAAAAAATTGAAGGCTATTTTCAAGAAATGATTGCTGGAAAAGGTGCTGTGCGGAATACCTTGCACAAATATTTGGGCTAATAGTTAGAAAGTGCTTTTGAGTTATTTAGGAAGAGCATGATAGATGAATCAGGTGTTTACGGGCTGCGATGGATACTTCCATCGCGGCTTTTTTAGTTAGTTGGATAACACAAGAATGAATAATCGGATTTATTTATTCAAAATAATGGTAAAGATGATAGGCTAGTATGGTAAAATAAGGAATAGATAGTTAATATAAGGAGGATGAATATGAGAAGACTAAAATGGATGACCGTAGGTTTGTTAGGCTTATTTGCAGCTACCACTTTTCTTGTTGGTTGTGGCAGCTCCTCGCAAGCACCAGCGGCGAAAAAGGAGATTGTATTGAAAGCTGCTGATAATCAGCCAGAGGATTATCCAACTGTTATGGGACTAAAGAAAATGGCACAATTGCTTGATGAAAGAACGCAAGGCCGCATTAAAATGCAAGTTTATTCGGGCGGTCAATTGGGCGGTGAAAAAGAATCCATCGAAATGACACAAATGGGCACGATTGCTATTGATCGTGTAAATTCGGCACCTCTAGCTAGTTTTTCTCCTCAAATGGGTGCACTTTCCATGCCTTTTCTTTTCCGTGATGCCACTCATCTTTGGAAAGTTCTTGACGGAGATATTGGCAAAGGCATGCTTAAAGAATTGGAAAAAAGTAATCTGATTGGTTTGACTTACTATGATTCGGGCTCACGTAGCTTTTATACTAAGACAAAAGCCATTAATTCACCAGCAGATGCGCAGGGACAGAAAATTCGCGTACAACAAAGTAAAATTTTTGTCGACACAGTAAATACCTTGGGCGCTTCTGCTACAGCTATGGGCTATGGTGAAGTGTATAGTGGACTTCAAACAGGTATTATTGATGGTGCTGAAAACAATCCGCCGAGTTTATGGTCGGCTAAGCATTTTGAAGTATGTAAATATTTCGCGCTTGATGAACATGCTATGGTTCCTGAGACAGTTATCATGAGTAAAAAAATCTGGGACACACTGTCACCGGACGATCAGAAAATTGTCATGCAGGCTGCTATAGATTCCGGTGTATACCAAAGACAGGTTTGGGCTGAGTATACGACTAAATCGCTTAATGATTTAAAAGATAAAGGTGTCATTATTTCCAACCCCGATAAAGCAGCCTTCCGTAAGGCCGTTGAACCCATGTATGCCAATTATCCTGAATATAAGGATGTAATTGCTCAAATTCAAGCGGTTCAATAAGAAGGGCTGTGGAGAGGCGGCATAGAGTTAGAATAATTTAAGTTAAAAAAAGACTTCAAGGAAGATTTTCCTGGAAGTCTTTTTTTTATAGATTTAGTAGATAAAGTAAGAAATTCCAGCATAATTTTATTGCCAGGTACTAATAATAAGTGATATAATTAGGTCGTAAGTTTTAATTCAAGCAAGGAGGAAGAAAAAAATGATGTTTGACGTTAGGACTGTGTTAAATCCGGGGATGAGTTTTATTATCGATAGAATGTTAGATGAATCAGATACAGCTGCTTATTACGGTAGTAGACAATTAGGACAGTTGATTGCATCGCCTGCATATGTGGGACTGATGATTGATGCGGCTGTAAAAGCCGTTGATGAGCGTTTACCTGCAGGGCTTGTAACAGTTGGGCGTACCATGGAGTTTACTCATGATGCACCTACTTCTTTAGGCATGAATTTGCGTATCAAAGCTTCGTTAAAAGAGATCGTAGGTGACAGACTGTTTTTTGATATTACAGCTTGCGATGATTGTGGTGTTATTGGTTATGGAAAACATGAACGTGCCGTTGTGAACAAGCAAGAGTTGTTTGAACGCGCGAATAAACGTTTGTTACACCAAGCATAGGCGTAAGAAAAAGGAAGGGGCTGCCATTCATTAGGCATGCCCTTCCTTTTTTTATAAGGCCATTTTATTTTCTACGAATTGTGTATCAACATCTCCTGAGCAAAACAGGGGATTTTTCAGTATTTCCTTGTGAAAAGGAATGGTTGTGTGAATCCCTTCAATGAGGTATTCCGAGAGGGCACGTTCCATAATATGAATCGCGTCTCCGCGTGAACGGCCATGAACCATGACTTTGGCAATAAGAGAATCATAGTAGGGCTGAACAATCGATTCGGCCATGATGCCGCTATCGACGCGAACGGCGGGACCTCCTGGTTGGTGGTAACGAGAAATTTTACCGGCGGAAGGGAAAAAGTTATTATTTGGATCTTCAGCATTTATGCGGCATTCTATGGCATGACCTTGAAATAAAATGTTTTCTTGTATGAGATTTAGGGGTTTTCCTGCAGCAATTTTGATCTGATTTTTAACTATATCAATACCTGTGACTAGTTCAGTGATGCCATGCTCCACTTGGATACGAGGGTTGATTTCCATAAAATAAAAATTACCGCCGTGATCCATGAGAAATTCGACTGTTCCCACACTGGTATAGTGCAAGGCTTTCATGGCACGAACAGCTAATTCGCCTACTTTGGCGCGCAGCCAGGGTGTCAAGGCGCTTGAAGGACATTCTTCAAGCAATTTTTGATTGCGACGCTGCAAGGAACACTCTCTTTCCCCTAAATGAATGATTTGGCCATAATGGTCAGCTAATATCTGTACTTCAATATGGCGGGCTCCTGTTACATACCGTTCTAGATAGAAATTTTCAATGGATGCCAAGTCTTCAATACGCTTGTAGCTTTTTACAAACTCCGCTTGATTGTTGAATATGAGCATTCCCTGGCCACCACCCCCTGATAAGGGTTTTAAAATGACAGGATAACCAATTTCGGCGGCTAACTCGCAAGCTTTTTCTTTATTCGTCAGGGGCGGCGTTCCCTCAATAAGGGGAATCCCAATAGCCTTCATGGCGCTGCGTGCGCCATCCTTGTTGCCAACTTGCCGGATAACCTCGGCAGTAGGACCGATAAAGTTGAGTCCGGCCTTTGTGACGGCCTCGGCAAATTCAGCATTTTCCGAAAGAAAACCATAACCAGGGTGAATAGCATCAGCCTGGACAGTTTTAGCTGCGTGAATGAGTGCATCGCTGTTCAAATAACTGTCCGAAGCATCCGCAGAGCCAACGCGGCACGAGTAGTCTGCCAATTGAACGTGCAGTGAATCGATATCGGCGTCGGAATAGATGGCAACGGTTTGAATGCCAAGCTCCTGGCAGGCGCTAATAATTCTGACGGCTATTTCACCGCGATTGGCAATAAGCAGTCGATTGAACATCGTTTAAACCTCCAAATTTTAATATCAGGTATTAATACCTGATGTTAAATACAATTATATAACAAAAGTATAAATTTGCAACCCTCTTTTTTAATTCAAGTAAAAAAAGATGACAACCACAATTACAACTTATGGTAACCAGAGTGATTAGGGATTTTTTGAAAGGATAGCATTGTTTTCTATTTGGTATCGAAAGTCATAAAAAAAACTACAAAGATTTGATTGTAAAAGTCAAATCTTTGTAGTAAACAGCGCAGATTCTTTATGTCGAATCTGCGCTGTTTTTATAAAAAAGTAAATATTACAGAGCTCCTTACTTATTTATATTTTTGCGTCATATTATTGTGTGATGATGGCATCGCCATCATGCAGGCTGTCCATATTGCTTGTGATAACTAATGCCTGATCAGGCAAAGAGGTAGTGAGTTCAAGTAAGTCACCAATGGCTGTTCCAATATCGACTTGTTGACGAACGGCCTTGCCATCGACTGCAAGGTACACATAATGGAGTCCTTGATCCTCAAAAACGGCTGTAGCAGGAACCGTAGGCACAAAGGCTGATGTACCTGTATTGATGTGAGCTGTAATTTTCATGCCGGCTTTTAACATTCCGCTTGTGTTGTCAATTTTGATTTGTGTGCGAAATAACTGATTGCCGCCGGGATAAATGCTTTCTACTTGACCTGTAAGGATTGGATCAGTGGTGTTTTCAACGGTCACTTCGACAGGTGTTCCTGAATGAACAAGATAGAGATCTTTTTGTTGCAGTTGTACGCCAGCACGGACTTCATTGCCGCTTTCCAGCAGCATCAGTTGCTGGCCTGTTTGTACATCCATTCCAGGAGATGCAGCTAAGGCAGATACGACACCATCGGCAGATGCAAGAAGAGGAATAGCATCTGTCGTTGTATTAGGCTGTGTTATATCTGTTGTGACAGGTGGCGGCGTACCTGCGAGCGCATCCTGTGCTGCTTGTAGGCGCGCAGCTGACTCTTCTAATTTGCGGCGTGGAATGGCGCCTTGATCATATAGCTTTTGGTAACGATTGTATTCTTGAAGCAGGCTATCATACCGGGATTGTGCTGCGGGGTCATTGCTATCTGTTGGAAAAGCCGCTTTGCCGACGCTACTACTTGATATAAGATGCTTGATGCTGACAAGGGGCTGACCCGTTTTGACTGCCTGGCCTTCTGTTACATAAACTTCGCCGATACGTCCTGACATTGCCGTAGTAACAGCGGCGGATGCCTTGCGGCCTTCAACAGTACCGGTAAGGTTAACCTGAATTACTTTGTCTGTTAGCGCCACAGGTTCCACAGTGACAGTTACAGGCGGACGTGTATGAATGCCTGCAAAATGATTAGATGGCGGGCGAAGCAAACGGGCAACTAAAATGCATGTAAGTGCGAGGCCGATTGCTAATACGATAAGGATAATTTTTCGATGTTTTAGCCAATAATTTTTCATGTTACATCCTCTCCCAAAAGGATAAATTCATTTAATATTATGTTCCCACTTTTTTCTTTTTCCGTCAAGACAATAAGTTCATTAAGTTAACATAAAAATAAAGGAATTCAACCTGCTTGAAAGCGAATTATTAACAATAATGGAGAAGTTATACGATAAGTGAGGAGTGATGGTTATGAAAGCTCAAGACATTATGAAAAAAGAAGTCGTTACTGTGAATGAACACGCGACCATTCGAGAAATCGCCCAGATACTTCTTGATCAAAAAATTTCAGGTGTACCTGTTGTAGACAATGAAGAGAATCTTGTGGGGATTGTCACGGAGGGAGATCTTTTACATAAGGAGACAAATCCCAGAATTCCTCACTTTGTAAATATTTTGGGAGCCATTATTTATTATAATGGCGTACAGCGTTACGATGAAGATTTCAAGAAACTTATGGCTGGAAAGGCCTGCGAAATGATGACAGCCAAAGTGATTACGGTTGGAGAAAATGCTGATATGGATGAAGTCGTGAAGCTGATGATTGCACATGGCATTAAACGAGTACCTGTGGTGAAAGACCATAAGATATTGGGGATCGTTAGTCGTGCCGATATTATAAGAGCATTGCTTGGGTGATATCCTGTTGATTGAACAAATGTTAGACTACTTGTCGTTTTGTCCGGCGAGTAGTTTTTTTATTGTTTTTATCTTAAATAAGACCTATTTATGTTTTGCTTTCGAGATTAATTTATTTAATAATAAATTAAGTTGACATGAAATATTTTACATCGTACAATAAAGTCATTGGTACCAGAAGCACCGTTTTGGTATCACTGGTTTTATTTATAGCGGATCACAGGTGGAGGTGAGAGCATGAGAGAACGAATTATGATGGGTGCAGTGGAAGAGATTCGCGAAAAAGGAATGAAATTTACGATGAGTGCTTTAGCCCGCCGAGTTGGTGTAAGTAAGCGTTCGCTTTATGAACATTTTGAATCTAAGGAAGCCTTAGTTTATTCAATTATTGAGGCTATATTAGAAGATGCGAACAAAAAAAGATTGGCTGTGATTGCTGATGAGCAATTAACTTATCAGGAAAAACTCAAGAAAGTCCTTACTACACAGTCAACGTTGTTTTCTCCTCTCGATGACAAAAAATGTATTGAAATTAAACGATTTTTTTGTACGCGGTCTATCAAAAAGCTTGATGAAATTTTTGAAAAACAATATTTAATTGTTACGGATTTTCTGGAATTAGGTGTCAAGACGCGAGAAATTCGTTGGGTTTACTTACCGGTATTTGAGAAGATGATTAGAGGTACAATGAATGAAATTGTGGATTATCAGTTTTTAGCTGAGAATAATGTTTCTGTTGATAAAGCCCGCGATTATATGATTGATATCTTAATTTATGGTTTGATTCCTCACGAATCAAATAACATAGAAATCAATAATTAGGAGGGAAAGAGCACGTTTAGTGTGCATGAATGGAAGAAATTTTGGAGGTGGAGAAAATAGCTTACTTTAATTTCAATCGAAAATGGTATTTAGTTTGTTTGTTATTAGTTGTACTTTTAGTTAGTGGCTGTGGTCAGAAGCCTCAGATGGGTCCTAAGACAGTAGAAGTGAAGGCCATGCAGGTGATTCAACAGGATACGCCTATTACATATGATTTTGTCGGTCAAGTCGTGGCTAAAAACGAAGTGAAAGTTCAAGCCAAGGTTTCTGGTAACATTGTTGCCAAAATGGTGAATGGCGGAGATTTCGTGCAACAAGGTCAGAGTTTATTTGAAATTGACAATCGTCAAACAAATGCAGCTTTGCTTACGGCGCGTGCTCAACTGGCTCAGTCTCAAGCCGCGTTAAGTAACTCCCAATTAGATGCGCAGCGTTATCAGCAATTAGCCGCGCAAAACGCCATCTCGCAGCAAACAGCGGATCAGTCCGCCTCAGCAGCCACGCAAAATGAGGCAGCTGTAGAAGCCAATCAAGCCAAAGTACAGCAGGCTGAGGCTGATTTACAGGATTCAGTCATCGTGGCACCCATTGATGGCCGAATTGATACGAATGATTTAAGTATTGGCAGTTTTGTAACAGCCGGAGCAACGACGATGGCGACGTTATCATCTATTGATCCTGTTTTTGTACAATTTAGTATGAGTGAAAATGAATATTTGAAATTTGCCCAGCGTGGCAATGGCGGTTCACCAAGTGAATGGTTTGGTGAGCTTACCTTAGTGCTTAGTAATGGGACGCAATATCCCTTGCGTGGCAGAGTAACGCAAGTGGACAGAGGAATGGCACAGGATACAGGGACCTTGACGATTAAGGCAACATTTGATAATCCGCAGCATATGCTTGTTCCAGGCATGTTTGCCCGTATTGTTGCACAAGGTGAAACAATTCCCGGGGCTTTGCTTGTACCTGAGCGTGCTGTGCAGCAATTGTTAGGTAAATCCTTTGTAACAGTTGTCGGTGAAGGGGATAAGGCAGAGTCTCGTCCTGTTACCTTAGGACAAAAGGTCAATGGTTACTGGGTAGTTCAAGAGGGACTGACGGCCGGAGATCGTGTCGTTGTAGACGGAACCCAAAAAGCGCAGCCGGGAACTTCTTTAAGTATAACAATGATTGGACCGGAAGAATTACAGGCTCCGGCTCAACAGTAGGGGGCGTCTCATTTGTCGAAGTTTTTTATTGAACGTCCTATATTCGCTATCGTATTAGCGATTATTATCTCTGTCGCAGGTCTTGTTTCAGCGTTTAGCTTGCCTGTGGCTCAGTATCCGCAAATTACGCCGCCTCAGGCGACAGTCAGTGCGACGTATGTGGGGGCCAATGCTCAGGTAGTAGAACAAACGATAGCCCAATTAATTGAACTCAAGGTTAATGGTGTCGAAAACATGATATCCATGTTGTCTACCAGTACTGATAATGGTTCCTATTCACTCAATGTTAAATTTGATTTAGGGACCAATGGGGACATTGATGCCGTAGGAACACAAAATAGGGTGGCTCAGGCTAATGCGTCCTTGCCATTGTCTGTTACGCAGTACGGAGTTACTACAACTAAAGTATCACCGGATATGGCGATGGTCTTCTCACTTTATTCACCGAATAGTTCTTATGACAAGGTTTTTTTGAAGAATTATGCTAGCCTGTACATGATTGAAGATCTCAAGCGTATCAAAGGCGTCGGCGATATTACCGAATTCGGCACTGACTTTGGTATGCGTATTTGGCTCAAACCGGATAAAATGGCACAGCTTGGCTTGACTGCAACGGATGTTTCTAATGCCATTAACGATCAGAATGTACAGGCTCCGGCAGGAACCATTGGTCAGCAGCCTTCACCAGATGACCAACAATTTCAATATACCGCGCGGGTGCAGGGACGTCTGTCTGATCCGGAAGAATTCAAGAAAATCATTCTTCGGTCCAAAACAGACGGTACATTAGTTCGTCTGGGTGATGTAGCAGATGTCAATTTAGGTGGCAGGAGTTATTCCTTTGATTCAGAACAGAATGGGAAACCAGCTGCAGCTTTTGCGATTCGGCTGACAACGGGTGCGAACATTTTGGATACTGTTACCGAATGCAAACGGGTTATTGCCGAGGCTGCTAAAAAATTTCCTAATGATTTGCAGTATAAAGTGGTTGTTGATACTACTGAATTTGTTCGCGAATCGATGAAGGAAGTAGCCATTACTTTTGTTGAAGCCATGTTGCTAGTATTGATGGTAGTCTTTCTGTTTTTGCAAAACTGGCGAGCAACGCTTATACCCATGCTGGCTGTGCCTATTTCGTTAATTGGTACTTTTGGTGCCTTCGTGGTGTTAGGCTTTACTATTAATACCTTAACTTTGTTTGCCATGGTGCTTGCAATTGGACTCGTAGTGGACGATGCCATTGTTGTCATTGAAGCGGTGGAACATCATATTCGTTTTACAGGACTGAGTCCCCGTGACGCTACGATTCGAGCGATGGAGGAAGTTTCCGGACCGGTTATTGCAATCGCCTTTGTTTTGGCTGCGGTGTTTATTCCGGTGGCTTTTTATGGCGGAACAACGGGTGTGCTTTATAAACAATTTGCTTTGACGATTACTGTGTCCATGGCTTTATCAGCACTGGTAGCAATATCTTTAACACCAGCTCTGTGCGCTTTAATTCTGAAGCCTTATAATCCAGATGCTCATTCAGGACAATTAGCGAAGTTTTTTGATAACTTTAATGACTGGTTTGAACGGCTTGTCGAGAGTTACGGTAACGGCGTCACTCGACTGTTGAAAAGGTCGATACTGGGTCTTGTATTCGTAGGAATCCTGTTTGTCTGCATTCTCGGGCTTTATCGTGTAATTCCTTCATCTTACGTTCCGAGTGAAGATCAAGGTTACTACATTTCGCAGATTAATTTGCCTGAGGCGGCAAGTTTGAACCGTACTCATGACGCGGGTACTAAAATTGCTAGCCTTATTCGTTCGCAGCCAGGTGTTGAGGATACGATGCTTGTTGACGGCTATGATATTTTGGCCGGTGCAGGTAAGTCCAATGCGGCGATAGTTTTTACTCGACTGAAGCCGTGGGCTGAACGCCAAACAGCCAATTTAAAAGTGGATCATCAAATCTTAAATACCATGATAGAGGGCAGTCATGTTCCAGAAGCGACGACAATGGCATTTGATCCACCCGCATTGCCTGGCATTGGATCAACAGGTGGTTTTACTCTGATGCTGGAAGATCGCGGCGGACATACGGACGAAGAGATTGATCAAATATCTAAAGCCTTTATTGCGGCGGCGCATCAGCGGCCGGAGATAGGAATGATTTATTCGAACTATAGCATCAATACTCCTAGCTATAAATATGTCGTTGATCGTGAAAAGGCTAAAACATTAGGGATTGCTGTTGATGACGTTTATAATGCTTTGCAGGTTTTCCTTGGTGGGATGGAAGTCAATGATTTTAATAAATTTGGCCGAACCTATAAAGTGACTATTCAAGCTCAACCGCAATTTAGAAATAATGCTGAAGATATTCGTTACTTCTTTGTTCGGACGTCATCAGGAACGATGGTGCCATTAAATACTTTGGTTAAATCCGAAAAAACAACAGGTCCTTCTGTTATTCAGCGGTATAATGGATATCGGGCCGTTAAGCTTGGTGGCAATCCGGCATCAGGCTATAGTTCCGGGCAGACGATGACGGCATTAGAAGAAGTCGCCGCTCAAACGCTGCCGGCTAATTTTAGTTATGAATGGGAAGATCAAAGTCGTGAGGAAAAAATTTCCGGCGGCCGGGCTCCAATTATTTTTGGTTTTTCGCTGTTTTTCGTATTTTTGTGTTTGGCAGCGCTTTACGAGAGTTGGAGTGTTCCGCTGGCGATTCTTCTTTCCGTACCGACAGGAATATTTGGAGCCTTCTTATTCCAGTATGTTCGTCATTTAGAAAATAACATTTATATGCAGATTGGGTTAATCATGCTCATTGGATTGGCTGCAAAAAATGCCATTCTTATTGTTGAATTTGCCAAGGTGCGTGTCGATAAGGGAATGAATCCGGTTTCAGCTGCTATTGAGGCGGCGAAGCTTCGTCTCAGACCGATTATTATGACATCGTTGGCGTTTATTATCGGATGTATTCCTCTGGCAATTGCAACAGGTGCTGGTGCTGGGGCAAGAAATTCTATGGGTACAGCGGTTGTCGGCGGTATGCTTATGGCTACGACCCTTGGTATATTTCTTATTCCAATGCTTTTTGTTTTCGTAGAACACTGGATTACGGAAAAACTGCATAAACCGAAGAAAGATGTAAGTCCTTCCGAACCTTCTTCACTGTAAAAAAACAAAGATAACCGGACGAAAACGATTTTGTTTTCGTCCGGCTATTTATATATGAACAGTTAGTTGTTGTACATCGCTTGCTTGTAATGTTGTTGGTACCATGACGACGACAACACTGCTTCTTGCTTATTCTGGATCGTTTACGGCACTCATGATGATTTTTATGGTTCAAGTGAAGTCATTCCCATTAGTGGTATGCTTGTGGGTAATTCCATGGTTGCGCTGGGATTACTTTATAAAAATCTGTACAGTACCTTACCTGACGCAGCGATTAAATATCAGATAATGGTCGCTTTTATGTTGGCAGGTAATGTATCTGCTACGGTTCTTTTCGCCAGTTATTGGGCTTATCGTAGCTTTTTTACCAGATTAGCTCAGCTGAAGGATATTTAGCATAACAGGCGGTTTGCAAATAAAAATTGAAAAAAAATAACCATTTTTAAAATGACCATGTATAATAGAAATGTCTGTGAAATCTTTAAGAATTCTTGTCGAAAGCTGTTATCGCAATAAGACTAGGATGTTCTGAGTGTCTGAAATGTTTTTAGGTTGGTTTAGCTAGTTTAATTATGCGGAAACTGGAGGCGACAGGCATTAGGAGAAAGGAAAATATTACGCTGAACGGATTTTAGGAGGGTTATTTGTGGTATCGATGTTAGCATATCTTGTTTTAGGTTTTGCAATAGGGACATTTGGAACGCTCGTCGGTATTGGCGGAGGAGTTATTTTAATTCCTATTTTTTTATTGATTTTTAACTGGGCACCGCAGCAAGCCATTGGTACGTCGCTCACTGTCGTATTTTTAAATGCCCTTTCGGGGTCAATCGCTTATATTAGACAAAAAAAAGTATATTATGATGCAGCCATTCGGTTTAGTTTGGCTACTCTGCCAGGGGCTATTATTGGTAGTTATTTAGCAGAATATTTTACTGGCTCTGGTTTTCGTATTACTTTTGGTATTCTTCTGATGATTATGGCACTTTTGATGTATTTTCGCCCGTCAAAGAAAGGTGAGCAAGAGGATTTTGATAAGGCTACCTTTACTTATAATCGAACTTTGGGTGTTATTCTTAGTGCTTTTGTCGGGTTTTTATCGAGTATTTTAGGAATTGGCGGCGGTATTATTCATGTGCCTGCAATGATATTCCTGTTGGCTTTTCCTACACATATTGCCACAGCCACCTCGCATTTTGTTTTGGCCATATCTAGTTTCTTTGGCGTGGCTGTACATTTTTTTCTTGGAAATATTTTAATGGGACCTGCTTTATTTATTGGCGGTGGAGCTGTAGCGGGTGCACAATTCGGCGCCTTTTTGTCTGTCAAAGCTAAATCAAAGCTGATTTTGACTTTGTTGTCACTAGCACTTTTTGCACTTGGAGTGCGCTTGCTTTTTGCAGCTTAGCAGGGCTATAGCTGAAATTATGATAAAAAACAGACTGAATTTATCTTGTAAGATAAATTCAGTCTGTTTTTTATCATGAGTAAATTCCTCAATCTTAAAAATTGCATAATTTCTTCACGAGATATTCATAGTTTAATGTTAAATTAATATTGTACAATAAAAATTTAAAAAGTATTTTTTGGATTGGTTGCTATTTAGGCGGGATACGATCTGCGATACAAGTAAAAGCGTTTGAAACGTTTAAGGTTGGAACCATCATCTTTGATGAAGTTGATAGAACATTATCTGGTTTTTGATTACAGCAGGTAATCAAGCGGGCATAAACCACAAAGGAGATTGATTATTTATGAGCGATGAAGAAAAACTGGACGTCATCATTGTTGGCGGTGGACTAGCTGGACTGGCTGCAGCTTATGTATTGGCGAAGGCGGGTAAAGAGGTTGTCCTTATTGAGAGAGGTACAGCTTGCGGGAATAAAAACATGACAGGTGGAAGATTATATGTCTATTCCTTGCTCAGCTTGCTCGGTCCGGAATTGCTGGCTGAGGCACCTCTTGAACGGGCCATTGTGAAAGAACAGATTACCATGGTCAGTGCAACAGGTGGCATGACGCTGGATTATACAGACTATAGCTTTAAAGAAGGAATTCCCCAGTCTTACTCAATTTTACGTTCTGTTTTTGATGATTGGTTGGCAGGAAAGGCAGAAGAGGCGGGTGCGATGATTGTCACAGGAATCCATGTGGATAAAATCATGGAGAAAAATGGTAAAATCGTCGGCGTTGATGCGGCTGGTGAAGAAATGTTCGCTGACACAGTTATTGCAGCCGACGGTGTGAATAGCTTTATGGCCCAACAGGCCGGACTCCGCAATGATTTAACCAGTCGTGAAGTCGGCGTGGGTGTGAAAGAAATGATTGAACTGCCTGAAGAAGTCATTAATTCCCGCTTTGGACTGCAAGCGGGTGAAGGTGCGACCCGTCTCTTTGTTGGTGTTTCCAATGGAATTAGTGGCGGTGGCTTCCTTTATACAAACAAATCCAGCCTATCATTAGGACTGGTAGTTAATTCCCGAGGACTGGGTAACCAGCGGAAAAAACTTCATACTCTGATGCAAGAATTTAAAATGCATCCTGCTGTCTACCCGCTCCTGGACGGTGGGAAAACGGTCGAATATGCAGCTCATCTTGTTAACGAGCTGGGCTTTGTTGGTCTTCCCCAACAACTATATCGTGACGGGTTGGTCGTCATTGGTGATGCCGCAGGCTTTGTGATTAATATGGGAAATACCATACGCGGTATGGATCTGGCTATCTGGAGTGGGATAGCAGTGGCCAAGGCGATTCTTGAAGCGCGTACGTCCGCCGAAGTAGGACCGAGATATATGGAAAATATTGAACGAGATCTCATCCCCACTATGAAGGTGTATCAGAGCTATCCGAAGTTACTGGAAATTCCACGGATGTTTACGGAATACCCTAAGTTAGCAAATGATATGATGCATTATCTGTTTGCTGTGGATGGAAGCGTTCCCCCAAAATTGTCGAAGGCTATGCTTGGCATCGTTAAAAATAACGTCAGTTTAGGCTCTCTGCTATCTGACGGCTGGAAAGGAGTGACATCTCTATGACAGTAAAAAAACAAAGTGTGGAAGATTTACTAGGTTATAATAAATTTAACGCGGATGAAAAAAATCCCCATATTGTTATTGATAAGGCCCTTTGTGCTCAGTGTACGGATAAGCCCTGTCTTGTGGCTTGTCCAGCTGTGCTTTATCGGCAGAAAGGCGAAAATTCTGAAGTAACTTTTGATCATCTTGGTTGTCTTGAATGTGGAACCTGCCGCATTGTATGCCATAATCACGGGAATAAAGGCATTGTCAAATGGGACTATCCTGTTGGTACATTTGGTATTAGCTACCGCTATGGTTGAGGGGAAGATAAACTAGCATGGGCTTAGTAGCAGTAGCACGAACACGTAATGTGAAGATAATATTTGATAGTGAATAGATCAGATTTATCCTATAGCGATAATAATCTGGTCTTTTTTTATTTTTTTGATTCATCCAGCTGGACTTTCCCCTCTATTCTGGATTTTGTTAGCGAAAAATGGTATGGTGTAGTTGTAATTTGCTTGTTTTAGTTGGGAGGCAAGTGTATGGCTTATTCTGTTTTCATTGTGGATGATGATGTAAAATTGGCGGCTTTGTTAAAAACTTATTTTGAACAGGATGGGTTTGTTGCTCATGAAGTGCATGACGGCAGTCAAGTTCTTTCACTTGTAAAGCAATTGAAACCTGATATTCTTGTGCTTGACGTCATGTTGCCTGGAGCGGATGGTTGGGAGATTTGTCGTAAACTGCGTAACGAAAGTGATATCCCTATTATTATGCTTACAGCGCGCGACGAAGAGGCTGATCGATTGAATGGTTTGGCCATTGGTGCTGATGATTACGTGACAAAACCATTTAGTCCACGTGAAGTTGTGGCTAGGGCCAGAGTAATTCTTCGGCGCACAGGCAAATTGTCGAAAACAGAGCCACTCTTGAAATATGGCGATTTGACCCTTTCTAGTGAACGTCACCAGGTACAAAAGGGAAGTGAAACACTTGATTTGACCCCCACAGAGTTCAAGATACTTGAGCTGTTTTTTGAAAATCCCGGTCGTGTATTTAGCCGTTTACAAATCGTTGAGCGAGTACAGGGATATGCTTTTGAAGGTTATGAACGGACCATTGATGCTCATGTGAAGAATTTGCGTCGTAAAATCGAAGAATCTCCGAAAAATCCGCAGTATGTCCAAACTGTGTATGGGGTGGGATATCGCTTTGCTACAGCAGAAATTCAATAGCATTACTTATCGCATTACGGGGCTCATGTTTCTATTAGTTGGTTTCACAGTTGTTTTGCTTATTTATCTGGCGAATGTGCAAATGGCGCATATCTTTCAGGAATATCTAACAGGCCAGAGTCAAGGCATGAATGGGCATATGATGGGGATGGTCTCGCGTGGCATGATGGGAGCTCATGAAGAGTGGTTTTTGTCTTCTGTTCATGAATCTTTAAAATGGGTTGGCTTCGGAATTATGATTGGAGGACTAGGTATTAGCTATGCTTTTGCGCGTAGCATTACCATTCCCTTGCGAGAGCTTGGTCAGGCCGTGAAAGAAATTGAACAAGGCCATTTGGGCAAGAAGGTAGCCGTGAAATCAAAAGACGAAATTGGTCAATTAGCTGCAACCTTCAATCATATGAGTGAAGCCCTTTCTGTTAATAACCGACTTCGTCAGCGATTTTTGGCTGATGCCGCCCACGAATTGAAAACGCCGCTCGCTATTATTCAGGGGCATTTGGAAGGTATGCTTGAGGACGTTATTGCGGTGGATAAGGAGCAACTTTCTTCTCTTTATGATGAAACAGTTCATTTAAATGGATTAATTAAAGATTTACGTGATTTGTCTTTGGCAGAGACAGGGCAACTTACGCTTGAAAAATGTCCAAGTGATATCAATCAGTTAATAAGTAAGATTCTTTACATGATTCAACCCCTTGCTGATGAAAAACAGATTGTTCTCCAAGCCGTTCTGGAAGGTCAGCTTGAAATTTCCGTTGATGTGGGTAGAATAACACAAGTGTTGTATAATTTGCTGACAAATGCCTTGCGTTATACGCCTGTTAGTGGTCAGATTAAGATTGCAACAAGCAGCATCCAGTTACCTGATCAAGGCGGCGTGAAAATCACTATCGAAGATAGTGGGCAAGGAATTTCGTCCGATGATTTACCGCATATTTTTGATCACTTTTATCGGGCCGATTCATCGCGTGATCGGCGGAGTGGTGGATCGGGTATCGGACTCGCTATTGTTCGACAATTAGTTGAAATTCATGGTGGCAAGGTTGAAGTGGACAGCATTCTTGGGCAAGGAAGCCGTTTTACTGTTTATTTGCCTGCTCATGAATCGATTACGAAAGCATAAATTTACAGGCTTGATTCTTATTGACAAGGCTTAGCATTTGTTATATCATTTAAAAAACTTTCCAATTAGGATTTTGATGAGCTTACTGAAGGCAAAGGAATTATTATGCTTCCTTGCTTTCGTTTTTTTATGAGGAGGAAAAAAATGAAATCCTTTGTGCCACGCGTTGCGGCTATTCAAGATATTTCCTGTTTAGGTCGCTGTTCGTTAACAGTTATTATGCCGATCTTATCTGCCATGGGGATACAAGTTTGTCCTTTGCCAACGGCAGTGTTTAGTACTCATTTAGGCGGATTCGGAAGACCAGCCTGTTGTGATTTTACAGATTATATGGAAAGTTTTGTTCAGCATTGGCAACAACAAGGCATGACATTTGATTGTATTTATAGCGGTTTTCTTGCTTCAGAGCAGCAAATTGACATAGTCGAAAGAACAATGAATGTATTTTCAGCGAATCATCCATTTGTTCTTGTTGATCCAGTCATGGGTGATGGTGGAAAATTGTATACAACCTATACAAAGCATATGCAAGAGCGAATGAAGCAGCTCGTTGCTAAGGCCGATGTGATTACACCCAATTACACGGAAGCCTGTTTTTTATTAGGAGAACCTTATGATGAGGCTGTTTGCGATCTGGGAAAAATGACGGATTGGCTTGCTCGGTTAAGCGATCTTGGCCCTGAAAGAGTCGTGATTACTGGTATATTCATTTCACAAGAAAAGCTGCTTACCCTAGGTTATGATCAAAAAAACGCTGCTGTTTATCAAGTGTTTAGTGATTATATTCCGGCCAAGTATCCAGGCACAGGCGATGTTTTTGCCAGCGTGTTATTAGGTTCATTATTACGCGGTGCTAGCTTGCCTTGCGCCATGGAACAAGCAGCAGATTTTGTGGCAGAGGCTATTCGAGTGACATTAGCTTTCAATACACCGCCAAGGGAAGGCATATTATTAGAAACAATTTTATCCCGATTATGTCTTAGTGAATGAGTTGCCTGTTAGCGACGACACTGAGCCTTTATTGGAGGTCTAATAAGGACCCATTATATGAGGAGGATTTATAATGAAGAGACAACGCAATTTTACAACTAGAGATATTATTTTTATTGGTGTATTTTCTGCTTTATGCGTCATTGCAACAACTGTGAAGATTCCCTTAGTAACAGGAGGAATGGTGCATTTAGGCACAGCCTGTTTGTTTACGATTGCTATTTTATTCGGCGGCGTTTATGCGGGGCTGTCCGGAGCCATTGGTTCGGCTTTTTTTGATTTGCTTATAGGCTTTTCGCCTTATACCATCTGGTCTTTTGTTATTAAGGGAATTGCAGGGTTTATTGCCGGTATCGTTGTTAAAGGTCTATGGCCCGAGACGAAAGTCGGTCAGCATCCTGTGACAAATAAGGTGTGGATGGTCAAAGCTATTTTTGGGTGTCTCTTAGCGGCTCTTTGGACACTTGGCGGTTATATTTTGGCTTGGTGGCAAGTGACTGGCAGTCTGAGTGTGGCTATTGGCAATATGCCCAGTTCTTTAATTACATCGGGCGTAGGAATGATTGTGGCATTCTTTTTAACAGTCAAGTTACATAATGTCATCAAAATGTAAAT
The DNA here is from genome assembly GCF_018835585.1 of Pelorhabdus rhamnosifermentans. NCBI lineage: Bacteria > Bacillati > Bacillota > Negativicutes > Selenomonadales > Sporomusaceae > Pelorhabdus > Pelorhabdus rhamnosifermentans. The sequence continues at coordinate 197,100 of NZ_JAHGVE010000006.1, read as the reverse complement.
TTTGGCTTTGTATATGAAAAGCGGCTTGAAATTCTATCAGATAGGGTTTCAAGCCGCTTTTTTGTGTATTATAAGCAAGTAACAGTTGAAACGGTACAAAAATCGTATTACTAACGCTTCACCGTTCTACTTGACTTCCGCTTATAGTAATACGATTCCTGTACCTGCTGGGTGTACACCAAGATGCATTAGCGGTTTTTCTTATTTATCATATCAGAGTGTGATTATTGAACTCTTTTTGTTTAAGTTTTTGCTCTGTGTCATAAGAAACTTGAAAAAAGTTTTTGGTGAATTTGATCCATTCACGGGCAGCAAAGGATAGATATTTATTTTGTTGCCAGACGACTGCTAAATTCCAGGGGATAATAGGATCAACAAGGGGAACGAATTGAAAACGCTTCGGCTCCAGTTCGTGGCAGATTGTTTCAGGTAAGAGAGCAATACCCAGCTTCGCAGAGACCATTTCGGCGATAAAGTCCCATTGGGAACTTTGGCAGACGATGTTTGGCATAAATCCGGCTTGGTCACATTGACTGAGAATAGCATCGTAGAGTGAAAAATCATTGCGAAATAAAATAAAAGGTTCATTTCGCAAGGTATGTAGACTTAATTGGGATTGGCTGGCCAGGGAATGGCCGGGATAAAGTACTACTTGGAGAGATTCTTTCATAATGGGGAAAGAATCAAAGACGCCATTTTCCACAGTTTGGGCGACGACACCTAAATCAAGTGTACCTGCTTCGATGCTTGATTCGATTTGTTTGGAACCAACTTCAATAAGTTTTAGTTCAATACCTGGATAACTTTTTTTAAAGTCACCAATGACTTTTGGAAAAAATCGGGAGCCAATCATCGGGGGCAAACCGATAATGAGCCGTCCTGTTTTGAGACCCACAATGTCGGACAGTTCAGCCGTAAGATTTTCCATTGCCAAGAGAACGTGCTGTGCCCGTTGAAAAAGAGCGTACCCAGCGTCCGTAAGTTCGACGTGTTTTCCTGAACGTTCTAAAAGCAGGACATTTAACTCGTTTTCCAAAGTTTTAATCACTTTACTTATCGAGGGTTGCGAAACATGAAGTGTTTGTGAGGCTTTTGTAAAACTTTTCTGGCGGGCTACTTCGGTAAAATAGGTTAAATGAAGAATATCCATGCATAAACCTCGCTTTTTTTTGTTTTGTAGCATAACTTTAGGGAATAGAACTTATATACAACAAGTATTGTTGTATTCCTGCGAAAAGTTGTAAACTAGTACAAATAACGGAGGTGAGGTTGTGAGAGCGTTTACAATTGTGTTGCAGATTATTTTACTATGTGGTGTGAGTATGCTTGGCAATGAACTTTCTAGGTACTTTCGCCTGAATATTCCTGGTAATATTTTGGGGCTTATCTTGTTGCTTTTCCTTCTGCAATGCAAAGTCGTCTCCGTAAAATGGGTTGAACATGGAGCGGATTTTTTGATTGCTGAATTATTGCTGTTTTTTATTCCCTCAGCTATTGGTGTTATGCAATTTCAAAGTGCACTGATAAATCAATTCTTCCATCTGGGGGCCGTCATTGTTTTAAGTACAATAGCCGTCGTTTTGTTCGTTGGCCTGCTTACAGAGGGAATTTTAAATGTTCATCGGAAGGAGCGGGAACATGACAGCATTGTATAGTTTGTTTTTAACACTCTGTGTTTATTTTATTTCACAGCGGTTTTATCGTTATACGGGAAATGTTGTCTCGTCACCGCTCATAGTTTGTCCAATTGTGTTAGTTACTTTGTTGCTCCTCTTTCATGTTTCTTATAATACGTATAATGAAGGTGGGCAAATTCTGAGTTTTATGCTTCAGCCGGCAACGGTCGCTTTGGCTGTACCTATTTATAAATATCGGGCATTGCTCAAGAAATATGGTTGGGAGATTTTTATCAGCATTACCTCAGGAGCGGCGCTGGCTGTTGTTACTTCCATGGGGTTTGCTAGTTTACTGGGATTAAGCCCGCAAGTTATCGATAGTTTAGCTCCTCGCTCGATTACAACGCCCATGGCAATGAGTATTTCAGAAATGCTTGGCGGCAATCCCGCGATGACAGCTGTATTTGTTATTATTACAGGAATTGTCGGCGTTGTCATTACGCCCTTACTGTTTAAAATCCCTATGATTCAGAATCCCGTTACAAAGGGACTGATGCTTGGTGTTGGGGCTCATGGTACAGGGACAGCCAAGGCTTATGAGATCGGTCCATTAGAAGGAGCGATGGCGAGTTTGGCTATGACTTTTATGGGAATCGTTACGACACTGATAGCGCCGCAACTGGTCCCTTTTTGTTTTTATATGCTGAGTACGATGTAACTGTTTTGATAAAACAAGTAAGTCACTCATCCTTTGGGATGATGCGGGCTTACTTGTTTTTCTATTTGGAAGAAATGGATGCAATAAGTAAAAAAAAGTGGTATTCTGAAATGAATACGATATAAAAAACTTCATGTGAAGATGAAACTGTTACATAGGGGAGGAAAAAATGCCTGGATTACGTTTGCTTTTTTTGAAAGAAGTTTGGAAACTTACCCGCGCTTATTGGTATTCTGAAGAAAAAAAAATCGGAAGACTCTTACTTGCTGTCATTATTGGTTTAAGTCTTGGTCGTGTTTACCTTCTTGTATTACTGAATCAATGGAATAATGAATTTTATAATACTCTGCAAAATCATGACAAGGATGGCTTTTTTAGTGCTTTCGGCGACTTTACCATCTTGGCTACTTGTTTTATTATTGTTGTAGTTTATGAATTTTATTTACAGCAGATGCTAGAAATAAAATGGCGACGCTGGATTACAGAACATTATCTAAAAACCTGGCTTAAAAAACGGACTTATTATCTTATGGAACTTAAAAATGATAGCACCGATAATCCTGATCAGCGAATTAGTGAAGATTTAAAACTATTTGTTTCGTCGACGTTACAACTTTCGCTGGGGCTTCTGAAAGCGACGGTTACACTGATTTCTTTTGTATTTATTCTTTGGAATTTATCAGGAGAAATATTACTGCCGTTTGGTGAAAAAAATATAACTATTCACGGCTATATGGTCTGGATGGCCATCATTTATGCTGTTATCGGGACCTGGTTGACGCAAAAAATCGGTCATCCTCTTGTCGGTCTTAATTTTATGCAGCAACGTTATGAGGCCGATTTCCGGTTTAGTTTAGTTCGTTTGCGCGAAAATAGTGAAGGCATTGCTTTTTATCATGGTGAAGCGCAGGAGCAGACGAATCTGCTCCTGCGCTTCAAAGGGGTTTTTGAAAACTTTATGGCCCTGATGAAGCGGCAAAAAAAGCTGACGTGGTTTAGTTCAGGTTATGGTCAGGCGGCGATCATTTTTCCTTATCTTGTTGCAGCGCCACGCTATTTTAGCAATCAAATTCAATTAGGCGGACTCATGCAGACGGCATCCGCTTTTGGACGCGTGCAAGATGCTTTATCTTTTTTTGTTGACAGCTACTCAGCATTGGCGGAATGGAAGGCCGTAGTCAATCGGTTGACTGGCTTTTCTGATCATATGGAACGTATCACTGAGGTTGAAAAGACCGCAACAGTCAAAGTGAATTTTATGCCAGACTCCACACTTACTGTTCAAAATCTCTGTGTTAATTTGCCAACAGCAAAACGTTTAGTAACGGATTTAGAACTTCAGATTCATGCTGGGGATACTGTGCTCATTACCGGTGATTCTGGCTGTGGAAAAAGCACGTTAATGAGAACTTTAGCAGGCATTTGGCCTTTTGGCACCGGTCACATTGTGATTCCTGAAGGGAAGAGCAGGCTGTTTTTGCCGCAGAAATCTTATTTGCCTTTGGGTACTCTGCGGGACGCACTTCTTTATCCTTATGGTGCGGCTATGATAACTGATGAAGCGATTCAAGAAGTCATGGTTCAGTGTAAATTAGATAGCTTTAGCGATAAACTGCATCAAACAGAAAATTGGTCGCATATTTTATCGCTTGGTGAACAGCAGCGCATTGCTTTTGCCCGGGCGATTTTACAACGGCCAGACTGGTTGTTTCTTGATGAAGCAACATCGGCCCTTGATGAAGCTACAGAACAGGTTCTTTATCAATTACTGCGGGCATTACTGAAAGACTCCACGATTATTAGTGTCGGACATCGCAGTACACTTGCTCAGTATCATAAGAGAAAGCTCCATCTTGAGTCTACAGGCAGTTGGCAAATGGAATAGAATAGTAAAAATTAAATAAAACAAGCTAAAAGGAGAATGAATTTGAATATACTTTTTTGGGATATTGATGGAACGTTAATTAGAACTTCACGAGCAGGATTATTTGCTTTTAATCAGGCTGTAGCAGAGCAATGGGGAACGCAAGTCGATTTTCATGACATCAAAACATCGGGTATGACAGACTATTCTATTGGGGCTCAAATTATTCAAAAAATAACAGGTCGTGAGCCTTTATCACAAGAAATATCGGCTCTTACAGATCGCTATGAGCAGCTTTTGCCAAGTCATCTGACACAAAGAGAAGGTCGAGTTATGCCTTCTGTTTTTACTGTTTTAGATGAACTAAAGCAGCGACCGGATTATCAGTTATTGCTATTAACAGGGAATAGCCGCCGCGGGGCAGAAATCAAGCTTAAGTATTTTGATTTGATGCAGTATTTTGATTTTGATCAGAGCGCTTTTTGCGAGTGTGCTTTAAAACGTACGGATATTTCTAAGCTGGCTGTTCATAAATTATCATTAGCCTATGAGCAAATGAGTGATTTGCGTATCTTTGTTATTGGCGATACGCCCAACGATATTCATTGCGGCAAAGATATTGATGCCTATACCATTGGTATTGCTACAGGCAATTATTCTGTGGAACAATTAAGTTCTTATTCGCCTTGGTGGGCAGTAGAACAACTTCCTGCAGTGGATGTTTTTACGAAAAAGATTGCACAAGTCTGGTAAAAGAGTAGGAAGAAAAAGCATCTTTGTGTAAGCAGGTGGATGATAGACAAATACTTGAATTTGAAGGACAACAAGAGGAGGTCGACTGATGCATAGGAAAAAAATATTCTTAAGAGTATCAAGTAGCAAAGTATATGAACAATTGATGGTCGAACCACTGTTGATTCAATTGATTCAGGAGAGTTTACTACCTGTTCAGGTCAATGAAGTTTATTATGATACGCCGCAGGGTGATTTGAGTAAACAGGGAGTATTGTATCGTGCTTGTCGGCTTAGGACGCTTAAGAAAAGCAACAGAATAAGCAGTACGAACGGGCAAGCTAGGCCACGCATCAAAGCTTTTCGCTTTTCGTGTTTAGGCCGGAGGTTAGCCGGAATTTCTGGAGAGCATCGTTTAGTGAGGTCCTTTTTGACCTGTCATGTGGAGCGCAAGGCGTTTCACTTAGTCCTGCCTGAGGGTACTTTAGCGGATCTTGTCGCGGAAAACGGCGTATTTGTTGCCGAAAGACGGAGACGACCTTTTTTTCTAATCAGTCTTTCCTTGCGACAGGGGGATATAGCAGCTGTTTTTCATTTGGCAACAGCATTATCGAAACTCTATCCCTTGATGCTTGAAAATCAAGGACGACCTATTTGGGCATTGAATTTTTCCTGTCCCATTGAGGAAAAAAACTTACAGCCTATTAGGGGAATTAAAAGTAAGGATGAAGCAACTAAGAGTTTGCGGAGCATTTTATTGTTTTATTTGCAGCTCGTTCTTATAGCTCAGCAGTCATTTCTAGGGGCTCCTGATAATTTCGAAAGTCTTCATCAATTGCGTGTGAGATTGCGACAGCTTCGGTCAATTTTATCCTTTGGCAAGCCGTTGTTTAACCAAGTCGTTTTTCTTGAGTGTCAGAGTGGCTTGCGTCAAATGGGACGCGAATTGTCTTATGTAAGAGAACTCGACGTTTTAGCTTCTCAATGGGAGGAAGTGTTGGCAGATTACTCACAGCAATTTCCAGGTCAGACACAACTTGCTGATCTTTTGGCACAGGAAAGAACGAAAGGCAGAAAACGCTTACTCACGAAATTGCGCAAAGGTAAGTTTACACCGGTCTTGCTTACTTTGTGGCAAAGACTATTGGAATCACCTTGGAATTATCAATATCAATCTCTTGTGTCCACAGCTGACTTTACAGAGCGCCGGCTTGTTTTGTGGCTGAAAAAATTTCATAAGGCTTGGCGAAATACGCCTTTGGCTGATAAAGAGTCCTTGCATAAATTGCGCATCAAGGGAAAAAAGCTGCGCTATGTTATAGAAGGACTCGCTTGGCATACTAAACGGGATAACAAGCGTGTGCAAGCTAGGCTCAAGAAAATTCAAGAACTGTTAGGCTTATTAAATGATGCCTATCGTTCGAATATACTTATTAAAAAATTAATTAGTCACTTAGATGGAACTGCTTTGCATGTTGAAGCAGGCGTTTTGATGGGGTGGCAGGCTGGACGCGCTGCTCACGTACAAAAAAAATTGCAAGAATATCAAAAACAGTCGCTGCTAAAGAAAACCTGGCAGTAATGATTGTTATGGGGGTACAAATCATGGATAAAAATTTTTCACTTGCTTTTGGTGAAGAGCAGGTTACATTTGCTATTCCTGAAGAACAAATGCTTGATATTGTTGAGGGAAAAGAGATTTCTCCGATTTTTGATGTTCCGGGAGCCATTCATCAGGCTTTGGCGAAGCCGATTGGTTCACCGCCACTGTCCAATGTTGTAAAGTCTGGTGACCATGTGGTTATTGTTGTCTCGGATATTACGCGGCAATGGATTCGATATGATTTAATTTTGCCGACTCTCATTGCCGAGCTCAATGCAGCGGGTATAGCAGATCAGGATATAACCTTGATTGTTGCCCTTGGTGCCCATCGTCCGCATACGGACCAAGAAAATGCTGAAATCTACGGCAAAGGAATCGTGGATAGAATTGTTATTAAACAAAGTTATGCCTTAAATGATGAAGACTTCGTGTCTGTCGGCAATACGACGCGCGGTGTCAATGTGCGCCTTAATCGTAAGGTAGTTGAAGCAGACAAAGTTATTCTAACGGGTGGGATTATTTATCATTCCATGGCTGGATTTGGTGGCGGGCGTAAGTCTGTTTTGCCGGGTATTGCGGCCTATGACACTATTCAAGGGAATCATCGGTTTTGCTTAAATAAGATTGAAGGTCAGGGCTTAAATCCTTATTGTTATGCAGGAAGCTTAGAACATAATGAGATGCATCAAGACATGCTGGAAATGGCGGAGAGGCTACATCCCGATTTTTTGTTGAACGCCGTTTATACGTCGAAAGGGGAATTTTGCCGTTTCGTGGCAGGTCATTGGTATGACGCTTGGCTAAGCGGGTGTAAGACAGTGGAAGAACTTTATGGTATTCCCATTTCGGGGAAGGCAGACATTGTTGTCACGTCATCAGGCGGTTTTCCCAAGGATATTAATTTTTATCAAGCTTCAAAGGCTATTGAAAATGCCTATGAGGCTGTCAAAGACGAGGGTGTCTTGATTACGCTTATGGAATGTCGTGAAATTGGTGATCCACCGGATTTTAGTCAGTGGTTTGATTACTCTTCCCTTATTGAATGCGAGGCAGAGCTGCGTAAAGCCTTTACTGTACCGGGATTTGTGGCACTAAAAATGGGGCTGATTGCTAAGAAAATGAAAGTTATTGTCGTTACTTTACGGGAAAATCGGGCGTTTATTGAGAAAATGGGCATGATAGCGGCGGAAAATATGACGGAAGCTTTTGTTTTGGCGAACAAAATTGTTGGTAAGAAACTGCCGAGTGTAACGGTTATTCCTCATGGCGGTATTGTTTTTCCTATTGTAAAATGAATTTTTAATGCATATTTTATTATGATAAAGTAAAAAAAGAAAGTCGATTTTTATTAAAAAAAGCGGTATTTTAGCAGGGATTTTGCGTGCTCTACTGAATATATAATAATTATTGATGTAGAGAAATTTATATTTGTGTATGAACAGGAGGATAATTATGCATAAAAGAATCTTGGCATGCTTGCTTATTGCCATGTTTGCTGTCAGTGCCGCAGGGTGTGGTTCGAGTACTTCCAATTCGTCACAGCCCAAGGCTGAGAAAAAGTCGCTTGTCATTGCTTACACGCCGTGGACAGGCTATGGTGCATTATTTATTGCGAAAGAAAAAGGAATGTTTAAGAATAAGGGCATAGATGTGGAATTGCAATCCATTGAAGGCGTCGGTGACCGTAAACAGGCATTTGTGGCTGACAAAATTCAGGCTATGGCAACTTCTATGGATGTTTCCGTTTCGGCCATTGGCGAAGGGGTGCCAATGAAACTACTCTGGGCCTTTGATTCTTCGAATGGTGCCGATGGACTCATTGTAAAAAAAGGTAAGGGAATTGAAAAAGTTGCTGATTTAAAAGGAAAAGAAATTGCTTTTCATAAAGGGTCGACATCACACTTTTTCCTATCGAACATATTAGAAAAAGAAGGCCTCAGTGATAACGATGTGAAAGCCATTGATATGAAAGCGAGTGAAGCAGCATCGGCATTTATGGCTGGTAAAGTGGATGCCGCTGTAACGTGGGAACCTTATTTGAGTAAAGCCAGCGCTGCCGGGGACATCGTTTTATCAACAACGAAAGATACACCCGGACTGATTGCGGATGTCTTAGCTTTTCGTGAGGATTTTGTAAAAGATAATCCTGAAACAGTGCAAGCTATTATTGCAGTTCTTGCTGAAGCTACGGATTATATGAATAAAAACCCTGAAGAATCTAATAAAATTTTAGCTGATGCTTTTAAAATGAAACCGGAAGAAATTTCATCTGATATTAAAACAATTAAGTTTTATGATTTAGCTGGCAACTTAGAATTCTTCGGTACGAAAGATCAGCCCGGTCCTATTTATGATATTGGTAAAAAAGCCGGAATCTTTTACGTGAACCTGAAATTGTTATCGCAGGCTCCCGATCTTACCAAAAGTATTGATGACTCTTTTATGACGAAATTAAAAAAATGATGAAGTCATAAGTCGTAAAGAGAGGCTGTAAAGAAGCGTAGGCTTCTTATACAGTCTCTCTTTACAGATTTTTAAAGTTGGATGGTGTTATTGTGGTAAAATACAAATTTTTAACGCCCAAAGCGGAAATTCCCAAGGGACTACATTGGACCTTATCAATTTTGGCTTTTGCGGTGCTGATTGCCGTTTGGTCGCTGCTCACATATACTGAATGGATTTCGCAGCTTTTTTTGCCTACGCCTGATAAGACCGTTCGCGATGGATGGTTGCTATTTACGAATTTTGGCTTGCTGCAAGATGTTTGGGCCAGCGTTTTCCGTGTGACAACGGGATTTTTGATTGCGGCTCTTGTAGCTGTGCCGTTAGGTATTTTAATGGGGAGTTTAAAAATATGTGAAGCTTATGCTGAACCTATTATGAGCTTTATTCGTTACATGCCTGCGTCTGCATTTATTCCGCTCTTTATCTTGTGGTTAGGAATAGGTGAAAGTGAGAAAATTGCAGTCATCCTATTTGGTACATTTTTTCCGCTGACCCTCATGATTATGGATGTTACTAAAAATGTTGCCCATGATTTAATTGATACAGCCTATACGCTTGGTGTATCACGGCTGGGTGTATTCCGGCGGGTTATTTTACCGGCCAGTTTGCCTGGTATTGTAGATAGTCTACGCATTGCTTTTGGTTGGGCCTGGACTTATTTGGTTGTGGCTGAAATTGTTGCGGCTGGCTCGGGTCTTGGCTATATGATTATGCAGTCGCAGCGTTTTTTGAAAACATCTCATATTATTGTTGGGATTATCGTCATTGGTGTGATTGGAATTATTATTGATCTGGTGTTCAAGTTTTGGTATGCCCGGATGTTTCCCTGGATGGGGAAAAGGGGAGGTCGCTGATGGATAAATTAATCATTGAGGGAGTAAGCAAAATTTATGCCGATAAAAAGCGCCAGGTGACGGCGCTGCAAAATACGAGTTTTACTGTAAAACCGAGTGAATTTGTGACTTTACTTGGACCGTCAGGCTGTGGAAAATCAACATTGCTCAAAATTGTTGCCGGCCTCGAGGAACCTTCATCAGGGCGTGTTTTGCTTGATGGACAAGAAGTAGAAGGGCCGAACCGTGATCGAGGCATGGTTTTTCAGACCTATACGCTTTTTCCATGGCTTACGGTCAGACAGAATATTGAATTCGGTTTAGATGTTGCTGGGCGGTCAAAAAAAGATCGTCACGATGTCTCACAGCACTATATTGAAAAGATTGGCTTAAAAGGATTTGAACAGGCCTATCCCAGTGAACTGTCAGGTGGGATGAAACAGCGAGTCGCCATTGCACGGGCTCTTGCCAATGATCCGAAAGTATTGCTTATGGATGAACCTTTTGGCGCCCTTGATGCTCAGACCCGAACAGTTATGCAGGAATTACTGCTTGATGTATGGGATGAATCGCATAAGACCATTATTTTTGTGACCCATGATGTAGAGGAAGCCGTTTTTATTGGCGATACCATTTATGTTATGACTGCTCGGCCCGGAAAAATCAAAGCCCGTATTTCCGTTGATTTGCCGCCCAAACGGACGTATGATTTAAAAGTTTCGGAAAAATTTCTTGATATAAAAAAAGACGTATTGGCACTGATACGTGAAGAAGCTTGGAAAGCAGCTAATGCTGTAAACATCTAATTGAAGGAGAAATACGATGAAAAAATTATCAAATGTTACCGAACTTTTTTCAGAGTCCGTTATTCGCGAAATGACGCGGATTTGTGATAAAGTAGGTGGCTATAATTTATCTCAGGGGTTTCCTGATTTTGAAATTCCTAAGGCCATTCAAGAAGCAGCCAACCGTGCTGTCACAGCTGGTTACAATCAATATCCTGTTACATTTGGCGAACCTGTCTTGCGCGAGGCGATTAGCCGTAAGGCTTATGAATATAACAAGATTGACTGTGATCCTGTGACAGATATTACAGTCACATGCGGCGCTACAGAAGCCATGATTGCAACGCTTAAGTCGCTCATTAATCCAGGCGATGAAATTATTATTTTTGAACCGTTTTATGAAAATTACGGTCCTGATTCCATTTTGTCAGGCGCAGTACCTCATTATGTGACACTGCATGCACCTGATTGGCATTATGATTTCGCTGATCTTGCGGCGGCTTTTAATGAAAAAACGAAAGCGATTATTATTAATACACCTAATAACCCGACAGGAAAGGTCTTTACGCGGGACGAACTGGCTGAGATTGCTGCTTTGTGCGTCAAATGGGACACTTATGCTGTAACAGATGAAATTTACGAGCATATCCTATATGATGGCACCAAGCATGTGTCACTGGCATCGCTGCCGGGCATGGCTGAACGTACCGTTACAATCAATTCGATTTCTAAGACCTATTCGGTGACAGGCTGGCGTGTCGGCTGGGCTATTGCTCCGGAAAAAATTACGCAGCGTATTCGTAAAGTCCATGACTTTTTTACAGTCGGTGCGCCTACACCTTTTCAGCATGCTGCAGCAGAAGCACTTCAATTTGATGAAGTCTATTATGATTCGGTACAGGAACATTATCAAAAGGCGGGACATTTTATGTATGATGCTTTGCATCAGGCGGGGTTTGAATGTAAAATGCCTCAGGGTGCTTATTATATTCTGGCTGATGCAACGAATTTGATGGATCGTTTAGGCATGACAGATGATACGTCTTTTAGCCGGAAGCTGTTGGAACTAACCAAAGTAGCCACTGTTCCAGGATCGTCCTTTTATTCAGATAAACAAAAAGGCAATCATCAAGTAAGATTTTGTTTCTGTAAAAAGTGGGAAACCTTGTATGCTGTAGAAAAAGCCTTAAAAACACTTGCAAAATAGAGTTGGTTTTGATTTTAAAGACCAAGCATGGGAGAGCCTAGTAATAGGCTCTCTTTATATTGACTGAAACACTCGATTTTGGTAAAGTGAATAAAAACTAAAAAAAGGTGAGAACATGTTACATAAATTTTCGCGGACAGAATTATTGATTGGTACGGAAGGCTTACAAAAATTGGCTCAGGCGAAAGTGGCTGTATTTGGGATTGGCGGCGTGGGTACCTATGCTGCGGAAGGCTTGGCCCGCAGTGGTGTTGGTCATATCGTGCTTATTGATGATGACCGGATTTGCCTTACCAATATTAATCGGCAGATTCACGCTACAACGAAGACTGTTGGCAAGTTCAAGGTGGATATGATGCGTGAACGTATCTTAGACATTAATCCTGAGGCCGATGTAAAAACTTTTCAGACCTTCTATTTGCCTGAACAGGCAAATGAATTGATTGCAAATGATTATGACTATATTGTTGATGCCATTGACACAGTAACAGCAAAAATTGACCTTGTGATGCAGGCCTATGAGAGACATATCCCCATCATTAGCAGCATGGGGGCAGGCAACAAATTAGATCCTACCCGATTTGAAGTAGCCGATATTTATGGTACATCTGTGTGTCCTTTAGCGAAAGTCATGCGCAAGGAACTAAGAAAACGCGGCATTCCGGCTCTTAAAGTAGTTTATTCTAAGGAACAGCCTCTGGAACCGATCGTAACGGAAAACTCCAGTTGTGCGACAGGATGTATTTGTCCTGCCGGTACCACACGAAAATGTACGGCGCGTAATCAAATTCCTGGCAGTATTGCGTTTGTTCCCTCTGTTGTAGGGCTGATTATGGCGGGTGAAGTTGTAAAAGATATTGTATATAATCGTTAATGTTTATTATACAGAGAAAAAAATTCGTTGTGATAACATACGTTTTTATAAAATAACTTGCTTGGAATGTAATAATGTAATAAAATAGACGGAAATAGTAGGTGGTAGCTATAAATCCATTACACAGAAGGAGGTGCAATGATGTTGGCAAAAATTATTTTAACGGCCATTCCCTTTATATGGACGATTGGAATGGTTCCTTTTGTTAATCAGGTAAAACCGCTTGTTCTTGGTGTACCTTTTTTTGCTTTTTGGATGATCGCGGGAATTTTTGTTTGTTTTCTTTGTATTCACGGCTTGTATTATATTGATAGTAAAAAAAATAGAGCAGGATAGCTCCATAAAAAAATAACGAGGTGATTTGTTATGTCGGATCAAACATCAGCCCTGCTCATTATTTTTTTGTTTGTTATAAGTGTGACCATTCTTGGCATGATTCCGGGTATGAGAGATAGTACCAAAGGCGGGATGAAATTAGAAGACTGGGCTGTTGGCGGCCGAAATTTTGGACGTTGGCTCAATTGGTTTATTTTAGCTGGTGAGATTTATACAGCGTTCGCTTTTCTCGGTGCCAGCGGTTGGGCCTATGCGCGTGGCGGTCCAACTTTTTATATTTTAGGTTATGGTGCTCTTGCTTATTTAGTTGGTTATTATATTTTGCCAGCCATGTCGCCTGTTGGGCGTAAGTACAATCTGATGACTCAGCCGGATTTAATTGAGCACTTATATAGTAGTAAAACATTGGGTATTTTAACGGCAGTCATTGGTATTGCCTTTTTGCTTCCTTATCTTCAACTTCAGCTTACTGGGCTTGGCTTAATTATTGAGACTTGTTCTTATGGACAAATTACCCGCGTTCCGGCCATGCTCATTGCTTTCACGATGGTTGCTGCTTTTGTTTATTTAAGTGGTCTGAAAGGTGTGGCAACAACAGCAGTCGTGAAAGATGTCATTATGATTGTTGCTATTATGTTTTTTGGTATTTATTTGCCTACCCATTATTTTGGCAGTATTGGAGGTATGTTTGAGGCTCTTGATGCCGCCAAGCCTGGGTTCCTATCCTTACCAGGGGGCACAAAGAATCTCGATGTGTCCTGGGTTATGTCCACGCTTGTCGTGACAAGTCTTGGGTTCTATATGTGGCCCCATTTTGCAACGAACAGTTTTAGCGCGAAAAATCCCGAAGTATTGCGGCATAATGCTGTTTATCTTCCTCTCTATCAAATCTGTTTGCTATTTCCGATGCTTGTTGGATTTACAGCACTTTTAGTATTGGCTACACCACTCAAAACACCGGATATGGCCTTTATGGTTATCGTTCAGCAGCTTTTTCCAGGCTGGGTGTTAGGCTTAGTCGGTGGTGCAGGTGCTTTGGCTTGTATGATTCCTGCCGGGGATTTACTGCTTTCTACATCCATGTTGTTTACACGGAATGTCTACGGGCGGACTTTGGGTAAAGAGCTCACTGCTCATGAACAGGGACGTATGGCGCGATTTGTTGTGCTGGCTCTTACGGCCATTGCCCTCAGTTTGGCTATTTTCCTGCCGAATATGCTGGTCAATTTGCTTCTTACTGGTTATTCTGGTGTGACGCAATTTTTCCCGATGATTGTTTTAGGATTATTTTGGAAAAAAGCAACTCGCATTGGTGCCTATAGCGGACTTATTGTGGGCGAAATTCTTGTGTTTGGTCTAATCTTAGGAAAACTGGATCCTTTGGCTGTGGGCGGAATGAATTTAAATGCTGGTTTTGTAGCCTTGTTTTTCAATCTTATTACTTATGTTGCTGTTTCTTTGGCAACTTGTTCAGCTGAACATCCCGTAAGTGCTAAAGCACGGGATTTATAAGGAAAACAATTACCTTGTAATCGTTTATTAAAAAAGTTCTTGACTGTTCCATAAGGAATAGTCAAGAACTTTTTTGTGTATCCTAGTATAATTAGGGTGAATGGATTATTTTGTTGCAGCTAAGTGAACAGCTGCGCGGGCCATGACTTCCGTGCCATAAGCTAAGGCATCTTCGTCAATATCATATTTGGGATGATGTTGAGGATAGATAATGCCCTTGGTATCATTGCCAACACCAACGAACATGAAAGCACCCGGAACTTTTTCAAGATAATAAGAAAAATCTTCGCCGCCCATACTGGGATTAACGACAAAAATTTTGTCTTCACCAAGCGATTCTTTTACAGCTCTCATGACGGCATCTGTGCAGTTCGGCTCATTAATAACCGGGGGAAAACCGAAAATTTTATCAAATTTATAGGTGGCGCCTGCCGCTTCGCAGATACCCTTAGTAATGGTTTCAATGCGCTCAAAAATAAGCTGCCGAACACTTTCTTCAAAAGAACGCACCGTTCCTTTGAGAATGGCCGAATCAGGAATAATATTAAATGTATCACCACTATGTAAGTAACCAATAGACAGCACAGCTTGTTCTAGGGGGTCTATGTTGCGACTAATAACTGTATTTAAAGCAACCGCTATTTGTGAAGCTGTAAGCAGGGCATCGACTGTTTGGTGGGGCATGGAACCATGGCCACCCCGCCCTTGAATAACAATAGAGAATTCATCAGGTGAAGCCATGAATCGTCCGGATTTAATTCCAATGGTACCTACTGGAACCGGCTGCCATAAGTGGGCGCCTAGGATGGAATCAACTCCATCTAAAGCACCGTCTTCAATCATGCTTAATGCGCCGCCAGGAAAACGTTCTTCTGTTGGCTGAAAGAGAAAGCGGATGGACCCTGCTAGATGCTCACGATAGTCAGTAAGGACTTTCGCTACGCCCAGGAGCATGGAAATATGACCATCATGCCCGCAGGCATGGCAGACACCCTGATTAACAGATTGATAGGGTTTCCCGCATTCATCTTGCAATTCTAATGCATCAATATCAGCGCGGATGGCAATGCGTTTTCCTGGTTGGGCGCCTTCTAATTCGGCCATGACGCCTGTATTTGCAATGGCTTTGGGACTTAAGCTTAAGGCAGTTAAAAATTCCATGATTTTTCTTTGCGTGTTAAATTCTTTTTTACTTACCTCAGGGTAAGTATGGAAATAGCGGCGTAGATCAATGACTTCTTGCTGATGTTTGATTACTAAATCATGTAATAAATCCATAAAATTAACCTCCGTAGTTGATAATCAACAGTATGTTTATTTATGTTGCTAGCCTTGACAGGTCTGTCTTGTTATTACAATACTAGATAGGAATCTTTTTTCCTGCCTATAAATTGGCATTTATCCACTTCGCAGGCAGGGAAAAGGATTGTTTCTACAGAATAAAATTGTATGGAAAAAATGAAACATGAAACGGAACCATTGTTTTTAGGAGGGTTACAAATGAAATTGAAGCGTGTAGATACGACGATCAGTACGGATAAGTTGCAAGAGTCGAAGGAATTTTATATTAAGCACTTTGACTTTAAGTTAGTTTATGAAAGTGATTGGTATATTGAATTAGTGGCGGCTAAGTTGCCATCCGTTGGCATTAGCTTTACTTTGCCGGAACGCGAAGAAGGCATGTATTTTAATGGTCAGGGTCTTGTTCTGTCTTTTGAAGTGGAAGACGTGGATGCTGAATGTGAGCGTTTGGAAAAGGAGGGACTTCCCATTTATCAAAAGATACAAGATAAGCCATGGGGAGAAAGAAGCTTTGTGGTCGATGATCCCAATGGTGTTCATCTTTATATCTATACAGTCATTCCGCCGACACCCGAATATAAGGCAATTTATGATTCTTTTAAACAATATTAAGCAATAATAAGTGAAATATTTATAAGGGGCAATGTGTATTATGACAAACAATCCTGCTTTATCAACCAATTTCATCCAAAGTATTATTACGGACGATTTAAAAAATAATGGAAATGCAAGTTCTGTTCATACGCGGTTTCCGCCTGAACCGAACGGCTATTTACATATTGGTCATGCGAAATCAATTTGTCTAAATTTTGGTTTGGCACGGGACAATCAGGGTTTGTGTAATCTGCGTTTTGATGATACTAATCCAAGTAAGGAAGATGTGGAATATGTTGATTCCATTCAGGAGGATGTTCATTGGCTTGGATTTGATTGGGACGATCGCAAATTTTATGCTTCCAATTACTTTGATAAATTATTTGATTGTGCAGTAACGCTGATTAAAAAGGGCAAAGCCTACGTCTGTGATTTATCAGCCGATGAAATGCGTCAGTATCGCGGGACTTTAACGGAGCCTGGTAAGGATAGTCCCTATCGTAATCGCAGTATTGAGGAAAATCTTGATCTTTTTGCACGTATGAAGGCCGGAGAGTTTGCTGATGGTTCACGTGTACTTAGGGCTAAGATTGATATGTCGTCATCAAATCTGAATTTGCGCGATCCCGCCATTTATCGGATTTTGCATGCCCATCATCATCGTACAGGAGATAAATGGTGTATTTATCCAATGTACGATTTTGCTCATCCCCTCTCTGATGCTTTTGAAGGGATTACGCATTCCATTTGTACGCTGGAATTTGAAGATCACCGTCCGCTTTACGACTGGCTTATTGAGACGCTTGCCACGGAGTGCCGCCCCAGACAGATTGAATTTGCCAGACTAAATCTGACGCATACCGTCATGAGCAAGCGCAAATTGCGGCAACTTGTGGAAGAAAATCTTGTAAGCGGTTGGGATGATCCCCGCATGCCTACTATTTCCGGTCTCAGAAGGCGTGGTTATACACCTGAATCCATTCGCGATTTTTGTGAACGCATTGGAGTTGCCAAAAGCAATAGCTTAGTAGATGTGGGCATGTTGGAACATTGCGTTCGCGAAGATTTGAACAGCAAGGCGGCACGGGCCATGGCTGTGCTTAGACCGCTCAAGGTAGTGATTGACAATTATCCGGAAGGTCAGATTGAACAGCTTGCCGCGGAAAATAATCCGGAAAATCCTGAGATGGGGACACGGACTATTCCATTTGCTAAAGTCATTTATATTGATCAAGAAGATTTTCGGGAAGAGCCGCCAAAAAAATTCTTCCGTTTAGCACCAGGCAGGGAAGTACGTTTAAAATATGCCTATATTATTCAATGTGTAGAGGTTATTAAAGACGAAGCAACAGGTGAAATTGTCGAACTTCATTGTACTTATGACCCGGATAGCAAAAGCGGTGGGGCGACAGCAGGTCGCAAAGTAAAAGGCACACTTCACTGGGTTGCAGACGCAGGGGCAGTAGCAGCGGAAGTTCGCTTATATGATTATTTGTTGAATGACGAAAATGCTGCCGATGAGGACGACTTTAAGGCTGGGCTCAATCCTCATTCACTGGAATGTCTTACGAACTGCATTGTGGAGCCGAGTCTAGCGAATGCCGAACTGGGCAGCCGTTATCAATTTTTGCGTCAAGGATATTTTTGTGTGGATACGGTAGATTCTAAGCCAGGTAAGCTTGTATTTAATCGCATTGTGTCGCTGCGCGATACGTGGGCCAAGCTGCAGAAAGCTTAAATAATGGCAAGCGATGTTGTTCATAGTGCGCCGACGTTTTTCTTTATTCTTCTCTTGTTGTTACCACTCGGTGTGACTTGGGTGAATGATATTCTTTGTCGTCGTCATTTTCCCGAGCATTTTGGCATGTTCCGTTTTGTTTTTTGGCTTTTCTCGCTGAGTAGTACGGGGCTGTTGTTATATAGTCGGCTGTTTCGGTCAGTCGGTAGTGAGTGGTCAGAAACTTTTCACTTTTTTGTTAATCTATCCTATGTCTGGGCGATTGGACAAATCTTTTTGCTGCTACTACTTATCCTGTCGTTTTTAATGTCATTTCTAATTGGAAAGTGCCAGCGACTTCTTTCGTCCCCGAGCAGTGAGGCTAAGACAGGTTTATCACGTCGAAATTTTTTTAAAATAACGGCAGGAGCCTTGCCTGTTGTTGCTTTTGGATTGAGTGCTGAAGGGGTTTATCAGGAAAGTCAGGAACTTACCTTGGCTCGTTATAATGTGCCTTTTCCTAACTTGCCTGAGTCGCTTCACCATTTTAAGATTGCCCAAATTAGTGACGCCCATCTGGGGCCGTTTTTCATGCTGGATAAGCTTGATGAAGCCTTTGGGCTTGTTCGTCAAGAAAAACCACAGCTATTAGTCATTACAGGGGATCTTATTGATGATCTAGGCTATCTTGAAAAAATGATGATCAAACTGGAGGCTTTGAGCGAATTTATTCCCTATGGTATTTACTTTTGTTGGGGGAATCATGAATATTTTCGTAATAAGCCACGCATTGCAGCAGCTTTTAAAGATAGTGCAGTGACACTCCTTGATAATAGCAGTCAACTGCTTTTTTCAGGGAAGCGGCCCGTCTATTTACTTGGCGTGGATTATCCTTGGAGTAAAAATAAAGGAGAACAGCAGCAAGTCATTCAGGCTGCTTTAGCCCGCGCGAGAGAAAATGTGCCTAAAGAGGCTTTTAGCATTTTGCTTGCCCATCATCCCGATTTTCTTACTGAAGCTTTTCAGGCGCGTATCCCGCTGACCTTATCAGGTCATACTCATGGCGGGCAGGTTGCTTTGTTTGGACATTCTTTACTTCCCGTTCAGTATAAATATATGCGCGGCATGTATCAGGAACAGGGCTGTTATGGTTATGTCAGCACAGGCGCTGGTCAGTGGTTGCCTTTTCGACTAGGTTGCCCAGCAGAAGTTGTTTTTTTTACCTTGCTACCTGCCTAAAGTAAGGCTTATCTTGTCATTTATTGTTTGTCTAGGAAACTTGTTTAATGGAAAATTAGTAAAACATACTATGAGTACAAAGGAGAATGGTATGATTCAAGCTGTGATTCAAGGAACAGGAAGCTATCTTCCAGAAAAAAGGTTAACAAATGCTGATTTGGAAAAACTCGTGGAGACGACGGATGAATGGATTTTAGAGCGAACAGGTATTGCAGAGCGGCCCATGGCAGCAGAAGAACAGGCCACATCTGACTTGGCTTATTTGGCGGCGCAGCAGGCTCTTGCTAGTGCAGGCGTTACACCGGAAGAAATTGACCTTATCATCGTGGCAACAGTGAGCGGTGATTTTCCCTTTCCTTCTGTGGCCTGCTTATTGCAGCAGCGTTTGGGCTGTACCAAAGCCGGAGCTTTTGATGTCAGTGCAACCTGTGTAGGCTTTATTACAGCCGCACAAATTGCAGAGCAGTATATTAAGGCTGGCAAGCATCAGCATGTTCTTGTCGTTGGAGCCGAAACGCTTTCTCGCATTACGGATTATACCGATCGGACCACTTGTATTATTTTTTCTGATGGAGCGGGTGCTGCTGTATTATCAGCACAAGAGCAGTTAAATGACGACATTCACGGGATTATTGGTTCCGATATTGGAGCTAATGGTGAACATTTTGACCTCCTTTATGTTCCTGGCGGTGGCAGTCGTTATCCTGATACAACAAAACCGGAAAATAAACCGAAAATTGTTATGAATGGCAATAAGATCTTTAAATTGGCTGTTCACGCTATGACAGATAGTGTACGCAAACTTCTTGAGCAGACGGGATATAATGCCGAGCAAATCAAGTGGGTTGTACCCCATCAGGCGAATAAACGGATTATTGACGCTGTGGCGCGGAACCTGAAAGTGCCTGATGAAAAACTGATTGTTACTGTGAAAGAGTTTGCCAATAATTCTTCAGCAACCATTCCTATCGCTCTGGATACGGCTGTCAAAGCGGGGAGAATTCAGCGCGGTGATCTCGTATTGATGACCTCTTTTGGCGGTGGTCTTGTGTGGGGTTCTTTGCTTGTAAGGTACTAGGGCGAAAAGGAGGTTAGAAAATGAATGGCTATGTCTGGGTTATCCTTCTTTACGCCCTGTTTTTAATTATGATTGGTTTCTTTATTCGAAAATACGTAAAAGGCGTGGCTGATTTTTTTGTGGCAGGTCGCAAGCTTGGACCTGCTTTGCTTTTTACGACCCTCATTGCGCCGAATATTGGCGCAGGTTCAACTGTGGGAAATGCTGGACTGGGTTATAAATTTGGTATTTCAGCAGTGTGGTGGATTGTCGCTTCAGCAATTGGTACGTATATTTTAGCCTTTTTTGTAGCTCCAGCCATTTGGCGCATTGCCAAAGAACATAACTTATATACTTTAGGCGATTATCTGGATTATCGCTATCATAAATATTTTCGAGGTCTTATTTCTGTTTTGATGGCAGTAGGGACGATTGCCATTTTTGCCGGTCAATTAATGGGCATTGCTTGGATTATGACGGCTGTTGCAGGTACAACAAAGTTTGTTGGCGTCCTTATTGGCGCCATTGTTGTTGTACTCTATTTTGGTGTAGGCGGCTTACTTTCTGCGGCTTATGTAAATATTATTGAAATCGTTGTGAAGTTTTGCGGCTTTTTTCTTGCCGTGCCTTTTGCCTTTTCTTTTGTCGGCGGATGGGATGGACTGCATACCCTAGTGGCACAGAATCTGGGGAATATCGCTCAGACTGAGGCGTATTTTCGCTTTGATGGTATGGGATTTGCGATGATTCTCGGCTATTTATTAATGTTAACGCCCTCATTTTTTATTTCACCCGCCCTGATAGGTAAGGTCTATGGCGCGCGTGACGTGAAAACTGTTCGATTGGCAACAGCTTTGTGTGCTACAGTGATGTTGCTTTTTGCTATTGTACCGACGCTGCTTGGTATGATTGGCTTCGCCGCTTTTCCAGGTCTTACAGAACGAGAATTGGCGCTGCCCATGATTATGAAGGAATGTATGCCTTTTTGGGCGTCTGCTGTGGCGCTTGCGGCAATTTTTTCAGCCGAAGTCAGTGCTGCAGATGCTGTACTCTATATGATTACGACGTCGTTTACACAAGATATTTATAAAACCTTTATTAATCCGGCGATCTCTGATAAACGTCTGTTGTCCCTCAGTCGCGTTGTTACAGCGGCGGCAGGACTGATTGGTGCACTGTTAGCCTTGTTACTTCCTGATATTATCACAGCACTATCTATTTTTTACTCTCTCATGTCTGTCTCACTCACGGCGCCACTATTGTTTGGCTTATTTTCCAAGCGACCTTCTACAACGGCTGCTTTTGCATCGGCTTTATCAGGGATTGTTTTAACAGGTGTTTTACAATTTTTTAATGCTGGCAAGGGTTGGGGAATTTTAAATGCCCAATCGACAGGCATTGTTTTATCCATTCTTGTGATGATTGTCATGATGGCCTGGCGGCCAGATAAAAATTGAGTGGAAAATGTCCACTCCTTTTTCTTTTGTTCGACTTTGCTCTGGTTATATGATATAGTTAGATATTACTGTAAAATGAATATATGTATGAAAGATGGTAGATTGTATGATTAGCACAAACAACCTGTCCTTGCGATTTGGCAAGCGCGTTCTATTTGAAGATGTCAACATTAAATTTACACCAGGAAATTGTTATGGGTTAATTGGTGCCAATGGTGCTGGAAAATCAACGTTCCTTAAGATTCTCTCTGGTGAGGTTGAATCCACTTCTGGTGAAGTATGCATCACGCCAGGTGAGCGGATGGCTGTTCTTAAGCAAGATCACTTCGAATTTGATGAATACGAAGTGCTCAAGACCGTCATTATGGGGCATGCCCGTTTATATGAAATTATGGAACAAAAAGATGCCTTATATGCTAAACCGGATTTTTCTGATGCGGATGGTTTGCTTGTAGCCGAGCTAGAAGGCGAATTTGCTGAAATGAACGGCTGGGAAGCTGAGACAGAAGCGGCTCAGCTGCTAAATGGTCTTGGTATTAGTGAAGAGTTGCATAATAAACAAATGGCTGACCTTACAGGACAGGAAAAAGTCCGTGTTCTGCTGGCACAAGCTTTGTTTGGTAATCCGGATATCCTTTTACTTGATGAGCCGACAAATCATTTGGATATTGCATCTATTAACTGGCTGGAGAACTTTTTAGCTGATTTTAAGAATACTGTCATTGTTGTTTCCCATGATAGACATTTTTTAAATCAAGTGTGTACGCATATTGCTGATGTTGATTTTAATAACATTACTCTTTATGTCGGCAATTACGACTTTTGGCAGGAATCCAGTGAATTGGCACTTAAATTAGCTAAAGAGGCCAATAAGAAAAAAGAAGATAAAATGAAAGATTTGCAAACTTTTATTCAACGGTTTAGTTCCAATGCATCGAAAGCTAAGCAGGCGACATCACGCAAAAAGCAGCTTGAAAAAATTACGCTCGACGATATTAAACCTTCTACGCGTAAGTATCCTTACATTGATTTTAAGGCGGATCGCGAAGCGGGCGATCAATTGCTCAATGTAGAGAATTTGAGCCTCACGATTGACGGACTTCCTGTTTTTACGGATGTCAGTTTTATGGTTACAAAAGGTGACAAGATTGCTTTCGTTGGTCCTGATGAACAGGCGAAAACAGCCCTTTTCAAAGTACTTATGGGCGAACTTGAACCAGATTCAGGCGAATTTAAGTGGGGTGTTACGACATCGCAAGCCTATTTTCCTAAAGAAAACTCAGCCTACTTTGAATCGGATGAAAATCTTGTAGATTGGTTACGTAAGTTTTCACGTGATCCTGATGAAACTTTTATTCGCGGTTTTCTCGGACGTATGCTCTTTTCTGGTGAAGAAACCCAAAAATCGGCCAATGTTTTATCAGGCGGTGAAAAGGTACGCTGTATGTTTGCCAAGATGATGTTGAGCGGTGCTAATGTGTTACTCTTGGATGAGCCAACGAATCATCTGGATTTGGAATCCATTACGGCCTTAAATAACGGGCTGATTAACTGCAAGGGTACGGTGTTATTTGCTTCCCACGACCATCAATTTGTTGAAACAATTGCCAACCGTATTATTGAAGTTACGTCTGACGGCTTGTTTGACCGTCGCATGACTTATGATGAATATCTTGCAGAAAAAGATAATAAAAAATCATAAAAATAATTGAGCCGCGCCTTCAGGCGCGGCTTTTTTAATTTAATTCGTTTTGTATTTATACAATTTTTGTAGTCCAGTTTTCGACATTCCAAATATCGGTTACCCAGTCTTCATAAAATTCTGGTTCATGAGAAACAAGCAAAATAGTTCCTTTAAAATCTATGAGAGCTTTTTTTAGTTCATCTTTGGCATCTACATCAAGATGATTTGTTGGTTCGTCAAGTACAAGCCAATTGAATTCTTTTAGCATGAGTTTACATAAACGTACTTTGGCACTTTCACCCCCGCTTAACACCATCATCTGACTGGAAATATGCTCATTTGTCAGGCCGCAGCGGGCGAGGGCGGAGCGTACTTCGTAATTCGTCAATCCTGGGAACTCCTGCCAAATTTCTTCAATGGCTGTGTTATGGTTATCGCGACTTGATTCCTGTTCGAAATAACCTGGGAACAGAAAATCTCCTTGTTCAATGTTACCGGAAAAAGCGGGAATGTTGCCAAGCAGAGTTTTGAGTAGCGTACTTTTACCCAGACCATTGACACCGCGAATGGCTATTTTTTGACCGCGCTCCAGGCGAATGTTGACAGGTTTAGTGAGCGGTGTTTTATAACCTAGCACAAGGTTGGTTGCTTCGATAATGATGCGTGAGGGTGTGCGGGCCTCTCTAAAACCAAAGGTTGGTTTTAGTTTTTCACGGGGTTTTTCAATAAGTTCCATTTTATCTAATTGTTTCTGGCGACTTTTTGCGCGGCCTGTCGTAGAAATGCGAGCTTTATTACGGGAAATGAAGTCTTCGAGTTTGTCCACTTCTTGTTGTTGGCGTTCGTAAGCCTTTTGTTCCTGAACTTTTCTTACGGCATGAAGGGCTTGAAATTGTTCATAATTGCCGGTATAACGGGTTAAAACGGTATTTTCAACATGATAGATGACATTGACTACTTCATTTAGGAAAGAAATGTCATGAGACACAAGAATAAAGCTATTTTCATAATTTTGCAGATAACGCTTGAGCCAGGTAATGTGTTCGACATCAAGATAATTTGTCGGCTCGTCCAATATAAGAATACTGGGATTTTGCAATAAAAGTTTTGTTAGGAGAACTTTCGTGCGTTGTCCGCCGCTTAGGTCACTGACATCTTTATCAAGTCCGATTTCTCTTAAACCCAGTCCGCCAGCAACTTCTTCAATTTTCGTATCAAGAATGTAAAAACCATTTTGTTCTAAAATACTCTGAATCTCGCCGACGTCTTCCATCATTTTTTCCAGTTCCTCTGGCGAGGTATCGCCCATTTTATCGTAAAGAGCAAGCATTTCTGTTTCAAGGTCAAACATACTTTGAAATGCTTCGCGCAAGACGTCGCGAATGGTCTTTCCTGGTGTGAGGGCTGTATGCTGATCAAGGTAACCCACCGTCACCCTACGGGACCATTCTACTTTTCCTTCGTCAGGCGTTAACTGCCCTGTAACAATATTCAAGAAAGTGGATTTTCCTTCACCATTGGCACCGACGAGGCCAACATGTTCGCCTTTTAACAAGCGAAAAGAGGCATCTTCTAAAATTTTCCGAGCGCCAAAGCCATGCGTAACATTTTCAACAATTAAAATACTCATATCATCGTAACTCCTATTTCTATAATATTGGTCTCATCTAATAGATGATACAGGAGAAAAGGTCATAGAGCAATGCATTTAATGAAAAATATTATGTGAAAATAGTCTGCGCAGGGACACTTATTTCGTCCTTCACATAAAATAAAGCAAGGAGTAAGGCTAGTAAACAAAGGAGGTTATTTGTGTGGCTGAAACGAGGATGGGAGAATTTTGCATGAATGAAGAATTTAGTGAGCCCCCGTTACAAGGTAAGGTGCGGTTATTAGCTCATTCTTATACACCTTGGCAATATTACAAAAAAGCTTTTAGTCCTGCTGAAGCTTTGATGAAGGGGACTTTATTCCCCGAATTATATGGTGTTTATGAGATCCCCAATTAAAGATCATCTTTATGGAGGTGGAAAAGGCTTATGGATAATGCACAATGTGCATTGATGAAAAAAATTTGCGAGATGGAGTTTGTAGCGATTGAACTCCAACTTTATTTGGATACACATCCTTGCGATTCTGATGCACTGAATGATTATAATTGTGCTGTTGACGTACTCAGAAAATATCAGCTTAAATATGAAGATGAGTTTGGTTCGATTATGGAGATTGGTCATCATGGTGTAAACGGAAAATGGGATTGGGTGAATAGTCCCTGGCCATGGCAAATGTAATTTTTAATGAAAGGATGAATGGATATGTGGGTCTATGAAAAGAAAATGGAACATCCTATCCGGGTTTGCCGCCCGGATGTTGGTTTTGCCAAACTTGTGATTACCCAATACGGCGGACCTGATGGAGAACTTGGGGCTTCGCTTCGTTATCTGAATCAGCGTTATTCCATGCCTACTGGAGTGGCTAAAGCAGCGTGAACATATTGATATACTAATCGGTTATAAATTCTATTTTTATATCGTTGTTCTTACTAACATGGACAGATTTAATTGTATTTACGATGATACCGCGACGTTCTTCTGGCGTGGCTTTAGGCCAAATTTGTTTAAAGTTTTTTAATGTTTTTACAAGTAATTCTATATTAAGTTTTCGTTCGTCTTGTGCTTCTAATTCGTTTTTGTATTCTTCGAGCTTTTCTTCTAAATATATCTTTTTTTTACGAAGGTCTTGCACCCGGTCCATTAATTGTTCAGGATCAAGTGATTCCAGTTCAAAAGCTGTATACCAGCGATCCATTTTTCCTTTTATTGTATCAAGTTCTTTCTGATGTTTTTCGATCATCATTTTTGCGTGTGAAGTTTTTTTATTACTTAGGAGCTTTTTAGATGTCTTGAATAGTATTGTGGTATTTAGACTATAAGACATTAATTGATCTACAACTAGTTTATCAATATCGTTTGCAACTTTATAACCACATTGACACTTGGAATATTTTATCATATAGGGGGTGCTGCCATCTTGTGAATAGCAGACGTAATAGCGTGTTATATGCTTTGGATCTGTGCATGGGTGATTTTGCCAAACATTTTTTGTTCGCATTCTAGCACCGCATTCGGTACAAAATATTAGCCCGGAAATTAATCCGCTATGTATTTTGGACGGTGTAGAATTTTGTCGTGAACTTATTAGCTTATGTGTGCTTTCCCATTCTTCTATTGATACAATCCCTTTGTGTTTACCTTCATTTAAAACTCCATTATGTTCCCTATAGCCAGCATAGACGGAATTGGTTAGGATTTTTAAAACAGTAGATCGATTCCAATGCTTTGCGCGCGGTGCAGGGATTTTTTTGGATTCTAACCAATTTGTTATTGCTTGATAACCCATATCTCCATGTAAGTATTTAGCATATATCGTTCGGACTACTTCAGCGGTAATTTCATCAATTTCGATTGATTTTGTTACGGGATTGTGTTTATAGCCATAAGGCGGAATTCCTCCCATGAATCGTCCTTGTTTGGCAGCTTCATTTTTGGCCATAATGACACGTTCAACGATAGTTTCGCGTTCCAATTGCGCAAACACCGCCATCATGCCAATGGCAGCTTTACCAAATGATGTTGTCGTATCAAATGGCTCGGCTACAGATTTAAAGCCTATATTTAAGGGCTCAAAAATATCTTCTAGTAAATATAGAACATCTTTTTGCCGTCTAGACAGTCGATCTAGTTTAATAACTACAACAACGTCAAAGGGCCTAGATTCACTGTCGCGAATTAGAGTTTTTATATCTGGGCGTTCCAGGTCTTTGCCAGAATAACCATCATCTATATAAAATTTATATAAATCCCATCCCTGGGAATTACAATAGGACAAAATTCTTGATTTTTGTGACGGTATAGAAATACCGTGCTCCGCTTGTTCATCTGTGCTGACACGCAAATAACCTGCTGCAATCACGGTATAGCTCCTTTCAGTTATTTACTCTTTTACCCATTCTGACGCTATAACTCTACTCTTATTATATATGTTGCAAAATGTTACCTAGCCCTGAATTAGCTTAAAAATGGATAAAGTAAAAAACGGCGAAAGCCACAAGGCCATTCGCCGAACATGTTTCAAACACGCTAATCCACTCATCGGATATAACTGGGTGAGAGGATTAACTATTAATGATGTTAATGTAGATACTGTTTGCCGTAATTATTAATCTTCTGATCCATGATTTTGACTACATATGTTAAAAATCTCAGTAAGAAAAGAAAATATATTACGCTTATTTCCCTTTTTTACTCTTTCGCCGTATTCGTGCTGCAATTGATCATTATTATTCTGCGAATATCTCAAAGCTGCTGCATATCCTTTTTCGGATAATGTTTCTGGCAAAATTTTCGACCAAGAAGTAGGCTCATATTTGTTGGCTATGGTACAAGTGATGTGTTCATGCGCATTATATTCAACCACATCCGTTTGAAGCATCTCACGGTCGTGAAGTCGGAATAAATAATGAGTCAGGCTATAAACTCCTTTATTTGAGTCGGAAAAAGTTTTAATCCATACGCTCAATAGTTGTTCATCATGATAAGGGTCTTTTTCATACCGTAACGTTTCTTTGTCGAATTGAGCTACGACAGTGTCTCCCACGACAATATCTTCATAACGGGAATCTGCTGCCAGTCCAATTGTTGGACAATAAGCAAACAGAAGTAAAGCAAAAATCAGTAAGTATCTTGTATACCACATAGTTTCACCTCCTCTTCTATTTATCGGATAAGTTAAGGAAATAGTTTAGAGGGTTTTATTCAACGTGGATAACCTGCCGAGTGCGCAGCGAACCTGGATGAGGGGTGTTAAAAATTTAGCTTATAAAGTCGTTTGCTATCAATGAGACAATCATCAGTTGCATATGTTGTAATGGGGGGGTGGTGATCATGGGGCAAGCGAAGGCAATCGAAATCATGTACGGTATTATTCAGCGCATGACATATGAAGAAATTGTTGCGATTGCCAAAGAAACAGATAAAATTGAAGAACAAAACAAGGAGAAATCTAAAGCCGGATAATCCGGCTGTTCCGAAGGTAGACAGGCAGGGCGATAGATGTGCAAATGGCTAAGTGGTACGGCAAAAAATATCAGTGGCAGCTTTCTGCCACTGATTAAATTAACTGTGTTTACCTTTTTTAATCCATTGTTGATGTCCATCAGATGAGGTTTTAGGAGCGGGATCTTGAGTGTCTTTGACATCTCTTACATTTGTATAATGAGATGCTTGTGGATGGGATGGAATATTGTTTTTGTCAGTCATCATATCACCTCCTCATCTTAGATTTCCCAGAAGAATTAAGTTGAATTCAGCGTAGAAAAAGCCAGGACCTGATTGGCCCTGGTAGGAGAGAGAAGTAAATTATCACTTATAGGATACTCTTGAAATCCGGATTTTATACATGAAAATGCCAGAGACATCTGGACGGGTGAAGGCTCTGGCATTTCATTAGGAAAACGGATGGTATTTCCTGCTTATAGGATATCCGAAAATAAACAGTTTATTCAACAATCACTTTTGTTGATATATCCAGAAATAGCCTCCAGAGCGTCGTTATCCGAATCCTTTTTTTTACTTGAATTGTTCAATTGTGCTTTTTCGTGATTGTTTGGATTGTATCCAACCTTAGCATTTGCTTTTTCTGCTTCAGTTTTTATTGAATCTTTCATGCTTCATCATCACCTCAAAATTAGTTTCTCCGTACATGAAATTTTTACACCATCATAAATAACAGAAAAGCTATCTTGCTAGCACAAAACTACGAATACCTGAAATTTTTATTGCCAATTTTAGCAGGACAATAGTCCTGATTTGCCGAATATTATACAAAAATGCCGAATTGGGGATGATTATGCTGAATGATGAATTGTTAAAAAATGAAATAGCTTCATGGAGTGAAAAAGATGCAGGAGTTTTAGAAGTTTTAAGAATTGTTTCACGATTTAGTTCTCACCGCAACAGGCAAATTGATGATGCGTATTATAATAAATATAAGCATCTCGGAATTTTTTCTGACGATAAAAAACTTAATGATAAAGGATTTGCTATCATACGAATTTTACAAAACCACTAAGCTATTAGCGTCCTCCAAAACAAAGACGCTCCCAGCGCTGGTAAGCAGCGGAAACGTTAAGCCGTCTATATGAAATGACGGCCTTTTTTATACGCAAATTATTGATTTAGATCCTGCCATATAATACCAATAATCAGACGATTAAGGATATTTCTAAAGGGGAATTATAAACTCTAGTAAACTATAAAGGAGGAATTCTAAATGAGTCTAGACACATTGATTCAAGATGATTTAGTCAATTTTCGACGTGAAGTAATTGGGTGTTTTAAAGAACAGCATCCACATATTTTCTCGATTTTGGAACACATGTTTTCAGGGCGTAAAAATAGGATCGGGATACAAGTTACTGAAGACGGGAGCATTGCGGGACGATACACGCTCGTGATGGATGGAATTAATGTTGTTGAGGTTAAAAGTGGTACATTGGATTCTGCTTTGCATCATCCTTTATTAGGTGTTATAAAACCTTATGTAACCATAGAGCGTAGTGCCATTGAAACGATGGTTAAGGATGAACAATTTAAGACGGAAATTTTTACTTCAATTGTTAAATATTTGCCGGATTTTACGATCAGATTTATGCGTTAGATCAGTGCCTAACATAAAATAGCCACTTATCATGAGGATAGGTGGCTATTTTATGTTGAAAATTTCAACATTTTAGAAACAATTTAATTTACTGTTTAATTTATTTATGTAGTTTAGCATGTCCTTATTTTGTTGTTGTAGTTCTCGAATTTGTCGCTGCATTTTTTCTAGTTCGCTTTGCAAAGAATCTTTTTTATCAAGTTCGGTATCTTTCTGTGAGGCTGATTCATTATTGTTTGTAGTGGTCTTGTTTTGTTCCTCTTGATGAACATCTAGATAAGAGCCGATAGTGGTTAATATACCTCCTATGTTCGTTATAAAATTACCGAGTAGATCTTGTTCATCGGCATTTAAGCCTTCAGATAATAAAATAGCGATGACGCTTTGGAGGAGAGAAAGGGAAGTAATATCTAATGAAAGTAAATAATTTACTAAATCCTTATTAAATGTTTGCAATGGTGGCATGACTGAAATCACCTTCCCTAAAACATACATCATAAGATATAGATATATTCATTACCTAAGTTTATTTTTGATACTATACATCATTTTATCAGCAACTACAATTAAATCATTAAAATTTGTTGCGTTTTGGGGATAAATTGAAAATCCACTTGCAACAGAAATGGAAATCTGCAATTTTCGAGATAATTCGTGTAACTTTGTTTCAATTCTACTTATGACTATTTTTATCTTTTTTTCATCCGTATTAGGAACAATAATTAAAAATTCATCCCCGCCCCATCTGGCAACTAAATCTGTTTTTCTTGTTACATTTAAGAGGGAAGCTGCAACTTCCCGTAATACTAAATCTCCCTTGATATGTCCCTGGGTATCATTTATGGTTTTAAAGTTATTGCAATCAAGTATTAATATTCCTAAACTTTCATTTTTTCTATCTGTCTGCGCTAATAAAATTGGAAAAATTGTATCGATAACTCTTCGGTTATAAAGTCCTGTTAAGCTATCCCTTTCTGAATAGAACTTAACTTGATCATATTTTTTGCCAACCCAATATACGAATACTAAGGAAAAAATCCCAGCTATAGGCAAAGCAGTAAGCGGGTAATCCAAATAAATATAAGCATATATTCTTATTGCTATAATAGTCATCAGCATAATGATTAAGCCTATAATTCTTCCTGTATATTTCATTCGCTCACCTTTACCTAATTGTTTATCCTCAAAATTAAAGAAGTATTACTAAATATTTTACACTATTAACAATGAAAATATATCGTGCTATAAGATTTTTTTGTTTATGAGATGGCTAATTTGTGCTCCGGCAAAAGAGTGGCCCCCAATCGGGTTTTATTTCGATTGGGGGCTTTTCGTTTATCAAAAAAAATTTTACTTTTTTGTTGAAGAACTGCATTTCGATGAAAAATTAATGTAAAATTTTAATGATGAAATTAAATAGTCAGCGCGAGAGGAATTGATATTTTCAATATTAGTTGTACCCGTTGCATCTTTGATAATTTCATCAAGCTGAAAGGGGTAATATCCTAAAGTGAGTAGCTGATTTTTTAATTTTTCAATAAGAACAATGTGAGAATTATTCATAATAACCGTTCTCCTAATGTTAAGTAGTCGGTTACACTGTGGCTTCCTGTTATTCTAACTGCCGAATAAAAGAATAGTCTATTTTCGACCCATTAAATTACTATTTTTCTATTATATGTATATCATAGGTAGTTTTTTAATAAAAGTCAATATGTAATATGGATAATTATCATTCGTTAGACTGTTAAATTGGTAATTAGGTGGAAAAATGGTTGCTCTTATTTGGACTTAAAAAACTATTTGATAATAGGTATACTTATTTTTACCAATTTTGTTAAAATATTAAAAGGGAAAATTTGTTTATTAGCAGGAATATTTTTACATAAAATCGAATACCATTAAAAATACACTTTGGAGGTTGGTATGAGTACTAGTCTAAGAGTTAGCTGTCTTTGTGGCAATACTGAGCGATTGTCAAATAAAATGGAAAAATTTAATATTTGTTTAAGCAAGTTTATGTCTGATAGTCAGACAGGTAAAATTAAGCTTATTTGCAAAGCTTGCGGTCAGGAAACGGATGAAATATTAATTGGCAACTGACTATGCACCGTAGTATACGGTTTAGGTCGATGAGGTATGGGAGAATTGCTTGAGGCTCTATTTCGAATAGTTTCGTTGTAGAGTCTGTTTTTCTATATCAATATAACCACATCGCTAAAGCAGTTCTTACCGATATCGGAACAGAAGAACTAGCACATATGGAAATGATTGCGGGACTGGTTTATAAACTGACAGATGGCGCCGATCCGAAGGATTATGACGAAGCAGGCTGGGGAGGACAATATGCTCAGCATAATCATGGTATATTCTGGACGGACGCCAATGGAGTTCCCTGGTGTGCTTCTTACATTGCCTGTCTGGGCGATCCCCTTGCCGATCTGACCGAGGATATGGCAGCTGAGCAAAAGGCCCGTGTTACCTATGAACATCTCATTGCTCTGACAGATGATGAGAAAGTAAAAGATACGCTCCGGTTTTTGTGGGAAAGAGAAGTGGTACATTATCAGCGATTTGGTGAGACGCTCAATACGGTGCAAGATTATATGGCAAGCGGCAAGCATATATGGTGCGGCGTAAGCCGTGAAGAAGAAGAGAAGGAATAGTGTAAGAATAGATAGTAAGGGAAAGACACTCGGTATTCATCTGCCGGAGAGCTTTCCTTTTAATTTTTATGCTGTGAAATATCAAGGTAAATGGATTTTCTTCACAGTTAGAGGATATCCTACTTAAATATTCGAATAGCTACTTAGTAGATTTAAAAAGTTCGCCAAAGGGGATTCTGTAGTGAAATCAGAAAAGCAAAGGGAAAATATGAACGTTACGATCAAGGATATTGCACGGGTCGCAGGCGTATCCCATATTACGGTATCGCGCGCACTCAATGATTATACATCAGTGAAGCCCGAAACTCGGGAACGTATAATAAAAATTGCTGAAAAAATGAATTACGTTCCTAATTTTAATGCCAAGAGTCTAGTGCTTGATAAATCATATATTATTGGACTGTTTTTTTCTACTTTGAAACAAGGGACATCATCCGATTTTTTTTACCAGGCAGTTACAGGTGTCAATAGCATTATAAAAGAGAAGTATAATGTGGTCATCAAGGGAATAGATGAATATCGAGATTATTCTGTTATCAACCGCCGGAATTTTGATGGAATACTGGTCGTAAGTCAGCGGGGGGAAGATGATGAGTTTATATCTCATGTTCTACGAAATAAAATTCCTATTGTAGTAATGAATCGTGAAACATCTGGCCTAGAAATTGTTAATGTCCTTGTGAATGATTGTCTGGGTGCATATGATGCTACTCGCTATTTGTTGGAGGCTGGTCATGAGAAGATAGCAATTATTGGAGGAAAAAGAGATTTCCAATCTGCTGTAGCCAGAAAGCAAGGATTTGCTAAAGCCATGTCAGAGGCCGACAAGTCAATAGTGCCCCAATATATGCTACAGGGCGATTATGGTTTTGAAAGCGGATACTATAAGATGAAGGAGCTTTTGCTCGAGAC
The DNA here is from genome assembly GCF_018835585.1 of Pelorhabdus rhamnosifermentans. NCBI lineage: Bacteria > Bacillati > Bacillota > Negativicutes > Selenomonadales > Sporomusaceae > Pelorhabdus > Pelorhabdus rhamnosifermentans. The sequence goes on along the minus strand of NZ_JAHGVE010000006.1, from coordinate 163,170 downwards.
GGATAGACCTACGGCTGTTTTTTGTTTCAATGATGATATGGCTTTAGGTGCAATAAGAGCTGTTTTCGAATCCGGGTTTAAAGTTCCGACGGATATATCGATAATCGGCTTTGATAATACAGTTTTTTCACGGTATGTTACGCCGGCATTGACGACTGTACACCGCCCTATTGAGAGAATGTGCCAAGAAGGCGCGTGCAGGATTATTGATATTATTGAAGGGAACGATAGTGGCACGGGAGTATTTTATATTAATGCGGAATTGAAGATCAGAGATTCAGTGAGATTTATTTAATGAATGATTCTAAGATAAACTTGATATTAACATGATTAAGAACGGTTACGTAATTTCTTTTGTTATTTGCTGTGTTAGAATAAACGTAAATGTCGTTAGCAATTTACAACGGTAATAGATAAACAATAAGAGTAATTATCATCACGATCAACAGTCTTGATGAGGATTACTCTTTATTTAGTTTTAAAAAAATGTTCACGTGAACATTAATTGTTGAAATATTTTATAATATATGATAAAATTACAAAAGATGAAATGTTCACGTGAACATTTCAGAATGTAACAAATTCGCTTAATATTTGCGAATTTAAAAAGATACATAAGAGGGCGATTATTTTGAAACAATTTATGAGCGAAAATTTTTTGTTAGAAACCAAATCGGCAATAAAACTTTATCAAGAGTATGCAGTTGATATGCCCATTATTGATTATCATTGTCATCTATCAGCCAAAGAAGTTTATGAAAATAAGAAATTTACTACCCTTACTGAGGCTTGGTTGTATGGAGATCATTATAAATGGCGGGCCATGCGTAGCAATGGTATTGATGAACAGTATATTACCGGTAATGCCAGTGATTATGAAAAATTTATAGCCTGGGTTAAAACAATAGAAAAATGTATTGGCAACCCGCTATATCATTGGACCCATTTGGAACTTCAGCGTTTCTTTGGAATTCATGAACCCTTAAGTGAAAAAACTGCGCTAGCTATTTGGGAGAAGGTCAACCAGTTGCTTGAGAGTGAAGAATGCAGCGCCAGAGGTATGATCGCGAGATCCAATGTGGCTGTTATTTGTACAACAGACGATCCGACTGATTCATTAGCGTATCATCGGAAAATTCGGGAGGATAGCAGCATTGAATTTAGTGTACTGCCTACGTTCCGGCCAGATAAAGGTATGGCTATTGATGATTCTGGTTTTATTCAATGGGTAGAACGGCTGGCAGAGGTAACAGGCAGTAAAATTACGAGTTATGTTAACTTTTTGTCCGCATTGCAGCAGCGTATGGAGTTTTTTCATGAACTGGGCTGCCGAGTTGCTGATCAAGGTGTGGAAAGGGTTCCCTACATGGAAAGTTCAAAAATGACGGTAGAGAACATTTTTGCCCAGGCTTTACAGGGAAAACGGATTGTCCGAGAGGATGTCGAATGTTATCAGACGGCACTTTTACAATTTTGCGGAGAGCAGTATGCCAAATTGGGTTGGGTAATGCAGCTACATATTGGGCCTATGCGTAACAACAACAGTCCTATGTTCAGAAAACTGGGACCAGATAGCGGTTATGACTCGATTCACGATCATCCGATTGCGTTTTCGTTGTCAAGGTTATTAGATTCGCTGGAAAGTAAAGGGTGCTTACCAAAAACGATATTATATGCGCTGAATCCGAAAGATTATTTTGTATTGGGGAGTATGATCGGCAACTTTCAATCAGGCAATATTCCGGGGAAAATTCAATTTGGCACAGCCTGGTGGTTTAACGACAGCAAAACAGGAATGGTTGATCACATGATTACCTTAAGCAACTTGGGGTTGATTAGCCGGTTTGTAGGAATGGTTACCGATTCCAGAAGCTTTTTATCCTATACCAGACATGAGTATTTCAGGCGCATTCTCTGTAATTTGTTGGGAGAGTGGATGGAAAAGGGTGAGGTTCCGAATGATTGGGATATGATAGGAGGTATTGTCCAAGATATTTGTTTTCATAATGCCAAGACATATTTTGGCTTTGAAATAAAATAACGATAGGGAGGCGAAGAAAATTTAAAAGGTAAAGGTGTGCAGTGGATGGGGCTTACAAAAATATAACAAGCAGAGGAGCGAAAAGCATGAAAAAAAATCTTATCGTAACATTTGCACTTATGTTTATACTAAGCGTGGTTAGTACAGCTTTTGCAGCAGTAAATCCTTTTGATGATGTACCAGCAGGAAACTGGGCATATGATTCGGTAACAAAGTTGGCGCAAGCAGGTATTATTGATGGATATAGTGATGGCACTTTCCATGGTGACAAAACTGTCACCCGTTATGAAATGGCGCAAATCGTGGCCAAAGCTATTTCTAAAACAGCAAAAATGAAGACGGTTGATGCTTCAACGAAAGCCGAGGTTGACAAGCTGAGCAAAGAATTCGCCGATGAATTGCAAAGTCTCGGTGTACGTGTGACTAAAATTGAGGCTAAGCAATCGAATGTAAAACTTTCTGCCGACTTGCGTGTACGTTGGAATAACTTTTCAGGCAAGGCCAATGCTGATCAGTGGAAAGATCGTTATCGGTTGAACATGACTGCTGATATTAATGATACCACTTCTTTATATGCGCGCTTTGTTTTCCAAGACGATAAATTCAATCAGGATAGCGCGCAAAGATTATCCGACATGGCTCTGACTACCAAAGGCTTGATTGATAAAACGAATGTGACAGTAGGCCGGTATTCTCTAAACATGGGGCCAACAGGCTATTTATCCGGTACTACGGGTGACCTGGATGGCATCATGACTAATACCAATATCGGTAACTTTGGTTTGATGCTTGGTTATGCTCAAGTGCGGCAGACAAATGGCAATACGCTTGTTACCAACAGCCTTTGGATTAAAAATATTGATTTTGCCGAAATGACGTACAATATGGGCAAAGCAAAAATTTATGGCGACTACTTTAAAAACCTGAATGCCGGACAAAGCGATGGTAACGGTAATACGGTGCTTGATGCTTATAACATTGTTGGCGGCGGTGTAACGTATAAGTTTGATTCCGTTTGGAAATTAATTGGTGAACATTATGTAAATCGTGCTCAGGCAGTAAAAATGTCGGACGGTTCATCACCTACAGCGACGATTGTCCAGTTGGACTATAAAGGAGCAGATGCTTCCAAGCCGGGGTCATGGGGTGCACTCATAGAATACAATAAATTTGAGGGAAACTCACTGCCATATCAATTTTCTGGCCCTTATACTCGGTTCAATCCTAATGATTTTGGTATTAATCCATCTACAGGTGGCGTAAAAAGTTATGCCGCCGAGATTGACTACACTTTAGCTAAAAACATTACTTTCAACGGTATATATCAATTTGATGCCGAAAATACAACTACTGGCCAAGCGGCTCCTTATCCAAAATGGATTCGTGCTCAAATCAACTATTACTTCTAAAAAGCAATTGAGGTAGTGACAGTAGGAATTAAAAATTTCAGAATATAGATAAAGTAACGAATAATACATGCAATATTTATAAAAATTCTGGGGGGAATAGCTTTGCAAATGACATTTAGGTGGTATGGCGACAGTGATCCGGTGACACTGGACAAGATTAGGCAAATACCTGGACTCACAGGAATTGTTTCAGCCATTTATGATGTTCCGGTCGGAGAAGTTTGGCCCATAGAGCGTATTTTGGCGCTTAAGCACACAGTGGAATCACATGGATTTCAGTGCGAGGTTATCGAGAGCGTGCCGGTACACGAGGATATTAAACTTGGACTGCCAAGCCGGGAACGTTATATTGCTAATTACTGTACAACACTTAGTAATTTAGGACAAGCAGGATTTACGACCGTATGCTATAATTTCATGCCTGTTTTTGACTGGACTCGGTCCGATCTGGATCACAAATTGCCCGACGGATCCTTAGCGTTGATTTATCGCCAAGCGACAGTAGAAAATATGAATCCGTTGACAGGTGAATTATCATTGCCTGGATGGGACGCAAGTTATACGAAGGAAGGCATGAAAGCCCTGCTAGAACAATACCGGAATGTTACCGAAGAGAAATTATGGGATAATTTACAGTACTTTTTAGAAAAGATTATCCCCGTGGCTGAACAAGCGGGTATTAACATGGCTATTCATTCGGATGATCCACCGTGGTCTATTTTTGGCTTGCCGCGTATTATTAAAAATAAAGCTGATTTGGAACGGCTCATTCACCTGGTGGATAGTCCTAACAATGGTATTACCTTGTGTTCCGGATCTTTAGGAGTAGACCCGGAAAATCATATTCCAGACTTAATCCGCTATTTTGGGAAGCTGGGGCGAATTCACTTTGGTCATTGCCGTAATATCAAAATTACAGGTAATAAATGCTTCGAAGAGTCATCCCATCGGAGTGCGGACGGATCACTGGATATGGTGGAAATTATGAAAGCTTATCATGAAATTGGTTTTAATGGGCCTATACGTCCAGATCATGGACGCATGATTTGGGGTGAAGCAGGCAAGCCTGGTTACGGGCTGTATGATCGTGCGTTGGGGGCTGTTTATTTAAATGGTATTTGGGAAACGTTGAACAAAATAGAATAATGCGGAGGAACATAAAAGAATGAATTTACCCTTTAACATTGATTTACAAGACAAAGTAGTTGTGATTACCGGTGCCGGCGGAGTGATTTGCAGTACCTTTGCCAAAGCATTGGCAGCTTGCGGAGCGAAAGTGGCAGTACTTGATTTGAATAAAAGTAGTGCTGATTTGGTTGCACAGGAGATCACGGAAGCGGGTGGACAAGCTGTTGGCGTAGAAGCCAATGTTTTGGAGGTGGCCAGTTTAAAGGCCGCCCGGCAATTAGTGCGTGATCAACTGGGGCCCTGTGATATGCTCATCAATGGTGCCGGTGGGAATCATCCGAAAGGTACAACAAGCAAGGAATATCTCTATCGTGAAGACCTTGAGGATGCGAAAGAAGGGGAAGTAACCTTTTTTGATCTGGACCCGAAGGGAGTTGAGTTTGTCTTTAATTTGAATTTTCTTGGTACGTTGTTGCCGACTCAAGTATTTTTAAAGGATATGATCGGAAAAAAGGATGCAGTTGTCCTAAATATTTCTTCCATGAATGCTTTTACACCTCTGACGAAGATTCCAGCCTATAGCGGTGCCAAAGCGGCTGTATCAAACTTTACGCAATGGTTGGCAGTCCATTTGTCCAAGGTAGATGTTCGGGTGAATGCCATTGCGCCGGGTTTTTTTGTAACCAATCAAAACCGGGGATTGTTATTTCATGCTGATGGCAGTGCCACAGAGAGATCGGCCAAGATTTTAAATGCCACTCCCATGGGACGATTTGGGGAATGCGAGGAATTGATCGGTACCTTGTTATGGCTGGTGGATCATAAGGCATCCGGTTTTGTTAATGGTATTGTTGTGCCTGTTGATGGTGGCTTTTCCGCTTATTCGGGAGTTTGAGGATCGATTTCCGAATAGCGGCGTTGTGGATAGGATAAAGCCTGTATGGAGGTCTTTGAAATGCAAGTGAGCAGAAAACTGATGAATGTAGAGAATCATCATGATTATTTGGATATTACCGCGGGGGTGGCAAAATATCGCATCATCTTGTTAAATGACGATATTGTAAGAATTCGTTGCACTTTCGCCGAGAAATTTAAACCGGAAGCTTCTTATGCACTCGTGATGACAGCTTGGCAGGATCATATGGATGATTTGTTGCAAGGGGAAAGAAAAAGAGTAAAAGCCATTGCTACGACTTATAAAGATTGTGATGCTTTTATTTTAGTGGCTACGAAAAAGCTGAACATCAAAATTTACAAAGAGCCTTTTACAATCGAAATTTCAGATCAAGACGGAAATATATTGCACTCCGATCTAAAAGGCCGGTCCTATGTACAAGATGACTTGGGACGTCTTTATCATTATTCTTGTATGGATGATCAGGATTACTTTTACGGATTTGGTGAAAAAACGGGGTATTTAAATAAGAAAAAACGCCGAATGAGAATGCATAATGTGGATACCATTGGCTATGATTCTGAGTTGACAGACCCACTGTATAAACATATTCCGTTTTATATTAAGTTAAACAGCAGAAATAATATAGCAAGCGGTTTATTCTATCATAATTCTTATGACTCCGTCTTTGATATGGGTTGTGAACGAAGTGGGTATTGGGATAAATATAGTTATTTCTGTGCGGATGGCGGAGAATTAGATGTGTTTTTTATTTATGGCCCCAGAATAAAAGATGTCATAAAAAATTATACTGATTTAACAGGTAAAACGATATTTCCGACAAAATATTCCTTGGGATACATGGGTTCTACTATGTATTATACAGAATTAGAGCATGATGCTGACAAGGCTATTCTGCAATTTTTAGACAAATGCAAAGAAGAACAAATTCCTTGTGATGGATTCTTTTTGTCCTCAGGTTATACTACGGGTCAGGATGGAAAGAGATATGTATTTAACTGGAACAAGGATCGCTTTGAGAATCCTAAAGAATTTATCGGAAAAATGCAACAGAAGGGCGCTGATTTAGCACCGAATATTAAACCAGGCATGTTAACAACCCATCCTTTATATAAAGAGTTTGATGAAGCCGGGGCTTATGTAAAAGACGAAGATGATGAAAAATCACAAACAGACAGATATTGGGGAGGACAAGCTTCTTTTGTAGATTTCACAAATCCTAAGGGGCGTGAATTGTGGAAAAAACATTTAAAAAAAGCGATTGTTTCCCTTGGGATCACCTCAATCTGGAATGATAATAATGAATATGAAATTAACAATTTGGCATCGGTTTGTCACTATGAGGGGCTAAAACAAGAAGTGAGTGCTTTACGTCCTGTCATGCCTAACATGATGGCTTTTATGGCCCAAGAAACGGTTTTAGAGACTTATCCCAATAGTAGACCTTATATTGTTAGTCGAGCCGGTTTTGCCGGTATACAACGTTATGCCCAAACATGGGCCGGGGATAATAATACCAGTTGGAAGAGCTTAAAATTTAATGTTCCGGTGATACTCGGCATGGGATTGTCTGGGGTGGCCAATCAGGGTTGTGATATTGGAGGATTTTATGGACCGGCACCGGAGCCGGAATTGTTTGTCAGATGGGTTCAAAACGGAATTTTCCAACCGAGATTTTCCATCCATTCTTGTAACACCGATAATACCGTTACTGAACCGTGGATGTTTCCTTCCTATACACAATATATCAGAGAGGCTATTGGGCTACGATATCGGTTAGTTCCATACTACTATTCATTGCTTGCTGAGGCAGCTACCGAAGGCTCGCCGATCATGAGACCGTTAGTGTATGAATTCCAAGCTGATCCCCATGCACTTGAAGAAAGTTTTGAGTTCATGATTGGCAGTTCTCTGTTAATTGCGAATATTTTAGATAAAGGCGCAAAAACCCAGCGGGTTTATTTGCCGACGGGAGCAACTTGGTTTGACTGGTATACTAAAGAATGCCACGAAGGTGGACAGACGATTGAATTAGATGTATCTTTAGGCTCCATTCCGATGTTCATTAGAAGCGGTGCTATTATACCGCTGAGTGAAGAATTAATGAATATTCATACGGATGTAGTGGAAACACTTCATCTCCTTGTGGAGCCTTCACAGGAATCGGAATTCGTTTTATATGACGATGATGGCATGACCAACAATTATAAAAAGGGTGAGTATTTAAAAACCACCATTTGTATAAAGAAAAATGTCGGAACAGACATTACTTTTACCTATGAGGGAAGTTATTTGACGCCGATTAAAGTAGTGAATGTAGATCTCATCTGCCAGGAAGTCGCGCCAGTTCAAATTAGATTGCAAGACAGAAAACTTCCTCTGTTTCTTAATAAACAAGAATGGCAAGTAAGCAGTGCCGGCTGGTATTATGACATGGAACAAAAAACAGCCAAAATTAAATATAATCATATTAGTGAAAATCATACGCTGCATGTCGATTTTGATGTGAAAGATTTAATTTCCGTATAATCCTAAATATAAAAATATTTCATTAACCGTGATGCGGTAAATGCAACACGGTTAATGAATAGTAGAAGGGTGAGAGAGAAAATATGATGAAATTTAAGCAGTTGCGTTGGACAATGCTCGTCTTATTTATTGCAGGCGTAACATTGAATTACGTTACACGCAACACATTAGGGGTATTGGCACCTGAACTGAAACAGATTTTTAATATTTCTACCCAAGAATATTCTTGGATTGTAGCCTCTTTTCAATTTGCTTATACGATTGCCCAGCCATTTTGCGGATGGATATTGGATTATATTGGATTAAAAATAGGCTTCTTGTTTTTTGCCCTGATTTGGGCGATCGTCTGTATGCTTCATCCGTTAGCTACTAGTTGGGTAGGACTGGCAGTTCTGAGATTCTTTATGGGAGGAACTGAGGCTGTAGCAACTCCGGCCAATGTAAAAATCTTAACAGACTGGTTTCCAGCTAAAGAAAGAGCGGTTGCTGCCGGATGGTCAGGCGTGGGATTTTCTTTTGGTGCTATGCTGGCACCCCCGTTAGTTGTTGCTATTCATCTTAATTTTGGTTGGCAGGCGGCATTTTTTGTAACTGGTTTAATGGGGTTACTATGGGCGGGGATTTGGAAATTTTATTATTATCATCCTTCGGAACATCCGATGATTTCGTCCGAAGAAAAGGCTTATATTTTAGGAGATCGCACAGGTAAACAAGAAAAATTGAAAATGAATCTGTGGGACAGCTTTAAAAGTATTTGCCGGGTTAAAAAGTTCTATGGAATTGCGATACCAGCTTTTTTGGCAGAACCATCATGGCAGACATTCAGTTTTTTTGTTCCTTTATATTTGGCGACTGAAAGAGGCATGAATTTGAAGGAGATTGCTATGTTTGCCTGGCTGCCATTTTTAGCAGCCGATATTGGCAGTGCTCTAAGCGGATATTTAGCAAAAGGATATATGAAACATTTTCATTTTTCCAATAATAATGCTACAATTTGGAGTTCTGTATCAGGGGCATTCCTGATGATTTCTTTGGCCATGGTTCCCTTTGTAGATAGCCCTTATGCAGTTATTGCATTAATATCCATTGGTGGTTTTGGACATGCAATTATTTCAGCAATGCTGGGTGTTTTGATTATGGAAAATTTTGAATCAGATCGAGTGGCTTCAGTTAATGGTTTGCGCGGTTTTTCAGCCTGGACAAGTGGATTTTTATTCTCTTTATTAATTGGCGTTGTTGTTCCTAAAAGCGGATATTTGCCGATCTTTGTTAGTATGGGCTTTTTTGATCTTATTGGTGCAGTATTCATGATAGGATTTATTTATGATAGAAGTAAAAAAATTATCCAAGGTTAGAGAGTAAGCCTTATTTATGGGCTACATATTTTCGCGATGTTTTGTGCGGAATATTGTGTTCTTTCTACCTACCGTGGAGCGCTTGATCAGGATTTCACACCCATTATTATTCGTAATGCAATTGCAAGTGGATCAAAAGAGAATATTCATTTTGTGGAAAGCATCCATGAACTGATATCTTTGGGTGCATTAAAAGCAATGTTGGTATAAAGAATGGTTTCAACAAGAGTTCTAAGAATAAAAATCCCGCAGATTTGCGGGATTTTTTATTTCTTCTTTCCTAGTTATGTTTGCTTGACTAAAGCCTGAAATAGTGACAACATCGCTGCATATTTTTCTGCAAGTAGTTCCGGGTGCCACTGAACACCTAAAATAAAATGATTTCCCTGGCGTTCGATAGCTTCGATGACAGGATCTTTGGCATGAGCAGTCACTGTAAAGCCGGGAGCAATTGTTTTTAAGGCCTGGTGATGATAGCTGTTGACCGCAAGCTCATTTTTGCCAATAATTTGGGCTAGTGTTGAGGTCGGTTCGATATCGATGGAGTGCCATAAGGTGTTGAACTGACTGACACTTTGGAAATGTTTGATGTTGCAGCCGTCTATATCGGATAGGTCTTGATATAGCGTTCCGCCATAGGCGACATTGATCATTTGTATGCCACGGCAAATTCCGAGTAACGGTTTTTTTAGTTTCTCGGCCGCTTGGACGACTTGTAATTCATATTGATCGCGGGCGTGATTGACTGTTCCAATGTTTGTTAAAGGCTCTTCCTTGTATAACAGAGGATCGATATCAGGACCACCCGACAGGATGAGCCCGTCAACGGCACGAACCTGATCGAAGATGAGCGCAGAATCTGTGACAGGCGGTAATAATAGGGGAATTCCTCCGGCTAAGGCTACGGCATCGATATAAGGAGTATTGACAAAAGTTCTGGTTATTCCCGGCTGTACGGCGCCATCGACAAGTAACGTGTTGCAGGTTATTCCGATCATTGGTTTACGCAATGTGATCACTCCCATAAAAAGTTATCTTCAATTTAGAGTAAATTTTGCCTTCATAAGCAGCGTTGTTTTGGGACAAATAGATTTTTCCATCGAATAATGTTAATAATTACTGAGTAAATAACATAACTCCTTTATTTATTTTTAAAAAAAGAGCTATTGTTGGCATGAATATTGCTTGTAATATTCATGCCAACAATAGGAGATATAAAGGGGGAAATGGATTTATGTCAGTATTGATTAAAAATGCTAATGTGTACGCACCGGAAAATTTGGGTTTACAGGATATTTTAATTATTGGCAGTAAAATTGTGCAAATGAGCAGTAAAATTGATTCGCAACCGATTGTCGAATATTTGCCTGATATAGAGGTGTTGGATGCAAGGGAGAAAATAATTGTACCCGGTTTTATTGACCAGCATGTTCATATCATTGGCGGCGGGGGCGAAATGGGATTTGCTACTCGGACACCGGAGGTCATGCTGTCAAAAGTGATTGAGGCCGGTGTGACTACAGTAGTAGGTCTATTGGGAACGGATGGCGATGCCCGAAGTGTGGAAGCGTTATTGGCCAAAGCCAAAGGCTTAGAAGAGGAAGGCATTACGACTTTTATCCATACCGGCTCGTATAAGATACCAAGTGTTACAATTACAGGGAGTGTCATCAAAGACATTATGTTTATTGATAAAGTAATCGGTGTAAAAATGGCCTTATCTGATCATCGCTCTTCACATATTACGGTGGACGAATTAACCCGTTTGGCGTCAGATGCACGTTTGGCAGGAATGCTGAGCCGTAAACCAGGTCTGGTTCATATTCATATGGGAGCTGGTAGGGATGGATTAAATCAGGTTATGAAAGTGGTGGAAGAAACGGATATACCGGTTACACAGTTTATTCCTACTCATGCCACGCGTACAAGAGAATTGTTTGAACAGGCGAAGAAATTTGCTAAACTTGGCGGACGAATCGATATTACTTCATTTGCCGAAGAAAATCCAAAAGAGAAAATACAACCCAGTAAGGCGTTGATAGAGTGTATTAAGGAAGGAATCCCACCGGAAAATGTAACAATCAGTTCAGATGGAAATGGAAGTATGCCGAAATATGACAGTGAAGGCCGTATAGTTGGTATAGGTGTTGGCAGTCTGAATACATCCCAATGCGTATTTAACAATCTGGTTAAAAAAGAAGGACTGGATATTAGTACGGCTTTGCAGTTTTTTACTGCTAACGTGGCTAGGGTTTTGTCCGTCTATCCTCGTAAAGGCTGTATTCAAAAGGGAAGTGACGCTGATCTTGTCATCATGGATAGAAATCTCAGTTTAGAAACCGTCTTCGCTATGGGCAAAAAAATGCTGGATCAGGGAAAAGTCATTTATAAAGGGACATTTGAAGAGTAAAATGAAAATGAAAAGTATTTAGCCTAAACTTGATGAGGATTCTTGCAATAGGTTCACCTAATGCGATATAATAATGGTTAATAGGATAACCTATCCAGTTATAAAAAAGCTGTTTTAAGAATGTCAGAAAAAGTTTACCTTAGAGAAAGCCGGATGTTTGTTAATTTTTATAAAATTTAATTGGTTGGCATAAAACTTGCAAGTAATAAAAGTGTGAGCAAAGAAGCTCCTGTCATTTTCAGGATCTTCTTTGCTTTTTTTTATAGAAAAAAGCAAAGAGGGGGAAAGAAGTTGCTCTAAAAGAATCGCAGGCCTAAATGCAATGTACTTTTAATATAGGGAGGCAAGGATATGAACAAAGGAAAATGGATAAGTTTGCTGTTGATCGGTATGTTATCGCTCAGTATGGCGTTGACAGGCTGTTCTAAATCAAGTCAATCAGGTAGCGCTAAAAAATCGAACGAGCTAGTTGTGGGGCAGGCAGCCAATCCGACAACCATGGACCCTCAAGATACACAGGACACGTTAGCCTATAGTATTCAAAGAACAATTTATGAAGGACTCCTTAGTTTCGATAAGGATATGAAGGTCATACCGGTTTTGGCGGAAGCATTACCGGAATTGGCTCCAGATGCCAAAAGTTTAACATTTAAGTTAAAACAGGGAATCAAGTTTCAGGACGGAACAGATTTTAATGCTGAAGCGGTAAAAGCCAACATTGACCGTTTAAAAGACCCTGCGAATAAATTGAAAAGAGCTTCATTGTATTCAGCCATTGATCATGTGGAAATTATTGATCCTTATACAGTAAAAATTGTGTTGAATAAGCCATTTTCCCCGATTGTGCAGGCTTTTGCTCATCCAGCGGGCGGCATGATTTCGCCAAAAGCTATTAAAGAATATGGCAAAGACCTGGATCGCCATCCTGTTGGCACAGGCCCTTTCCAATTTGTTGAATGGAAAGACGGGCAGTCTGTTGTGGTGAAAAAGTTTGACGGCTATTGGGATCAGGCGCACGCTGCCAAGGTAGATAAGATTACCTTTAAGCCGATTGTGGAAGCCAGTTCTCGGGTAGCTATGCTGAAAACAGGTGAGGTTCAGTTTATCTGGCCGTTACCTTCGGAACAGGTCGACAGTGTCAAGGGTGACAGCAAGGTAACTATTGATAAAAGCCCATCGATTATTGAACGGTATGTCGTGTTAAATGTTACGCAAAAACCGTTTGACGATAAGCGTGTACGGCAGGCTCTAAATTATGCAATTGACAAAAATGCCTTAAATAAAGTGGTGTACAAGGATTATGCCGCTGCTCCCGAATCAGCCATCGCAGGCAATGTGTGGGGATTTCAAAAACAGCAGATGTATACCTATGATGTAGAAAAAGCCAAACAGTTACTGGCTGAGGCCGGTTATCCGAACGGACTTGAAATTACGCTTTGGACTCCGAATGATACAGAGCGGGCTAAAATCGCCGAATTTATTCAGCAGCAATGGGCGGCAATTGGCGTTAAAGCTAATGTTCAGCAAATGGAATTTGTTACTCTTACCAATTTGCTGTCAGCAAAACCTGCAGACAGTCAATTGCAGGCAGCCGTGAGCGGCTGGTCGCCTTCAACGGGTGAAGCCGATTGGGGGATTCGTCCGCTTTTGACGAAGGCGATGTTCCCGACTGCCGGATTTAACAGCGGTTTTTATTCGAATGATCAGGTGGAAAAAGGTATTCAGACTGGCATGGAGTCAGCGAATGAACAAGAACGGCTTGCGTCTTATGGTGAGGCACAAAAGGCCATTGTTGAAGATGCGCCTTGGGTTTTCTTGACAGTACCGGATATTGTAGCAGGTAAACGTAAAAATCTTTCCGGTGTTTATGTGCTTCCTGACGGAACTTTGGATGTTGCTCACGCCGAGTTTCAATAATTCGCTGGTCCAAGGTCCGACCTTGGACCAGTCATTTATCTTTGAACGAAGGGGAAGGAGGAAACAGACGTGCTCGTATATATTACACGACGGTTAGGCGGAATGATTCCGATTTTATTGGTTGTGGCTGTAGTTGTCTTTATGTTTCTTCATCTAATTCCGGGTGATCCGGCACGAATTGTGGCCGGTCCTGAAGCTACCTTGCAGGATGTGGAAAATACACGAGCTCTGTTGGGACTGGATCGTCCTTTGCCGGAACAGTTCGGCCATTTTATTTCTGGATTAGTGCACGGGGATTTAGGACAGTCCTACCGTACCCGTGAACCTGTTGCTGAGATGATTGCAGACCGGATTGGACCGACACTGGAGCTTAGTTTTCTCAGCATGGTATGGGCGGTTGTCGTCGGTATGTTTTTCGGCGTAGTGGCGGCAACAAAACGGGGCAAATGGCAGGATCAACTGACCATGTTTTTTGCTGTAACAGGTATTTCAATGCCTTCATTTTGGTTCGGGCTGATGCTGATTGAACTGTTTGCCGTGCAATTGGGCTGGCTGCCGTCGGGTGGTAATGACTCCATTGAAAGTTATATTTTGCCTGCTATTACGCTGGGGTCAAGTGTGGCAGCTATTATTGCCAGATTTACCCGTTCCAGTTTGCTGGAAACGCTGGGGGAGGATTATGTTCGTACTGCCAGGGCAAAAGGTGCCAAAGAATGGCGTGTTGTATGGCTGCATGCTTTGCGCAATGCGCTGCTGCCGGTTGTAACGATGACTGGCTTGCAGTTTGGCTTTTTACTGGGCGGCTCAGTCGTTATTGAAGCGGTATTTTCCTGGCCTGGATTGGGTCGGTTGTTAATTGATGCCGTTAACATGCGGGATTACCCTGTTATTCAGGCCGAAATGCTGTTATTTGCTACTCAATTTATGTTAATCAATTTATTCGTGGATGTGCTGTATGCTTTGCTGAATCCACAAATCCGGCTTGATAGCTAATAGAGAGGAGAGGAAGAGCTATGCCAAAATCTAGTATTTGTGTTAATGTTGATTCCCCAGTGCGTCAATTTATTCGCCGTTTTCTTCGACAGAAAACAGCTATTGCCTCGTTTGCGGTAATTATCGTGCTTTTTTTATTAGCCCTTATTGGGCCGGCGATTGCTCCCTATAATCCCGTTCAACCGGATTACAGCGCTGTTTTACAGCCACCGTCAGCCGAGCATTGGCTGGGAACGGACGAATTTGGCCGTGATGTATTGAGCCGTATCATCAATGGGACGCGTATTTCCATGTCCGTCAGTTTAAGTTCGGTTTTGATTGGATCCTTGTTAGGCACGGTCATTGGCCTTACTGCCGGATATTATGGCGGAAAGTATGATATGTTAGTTATGCGGACCTGCGATGTCATGTTTGCCTTTCCTGGCATTTTGCAAGCCATTGCCATTATTGCTATCGTTGGTCCGGGACTGCAAAATGTTGTTTTTGCCGTTACCATTTATTCCATCCCGATTTTTGTCCGTATTGTTCGTGGCAGTACTTTGGCATTGAAAAATATGACTTATGTGGAAGCGGCCAGAGCGATGGGCATACCGGACAGGCAAATTATTTTCCAACATATTTTTCCCGGCACATTTTCTATTGTATTGGTCTATTTCACGATGCGAATTGGCACGGCCATTTTGATCGCCGCCTCCCTGTCTTTTTTAGGGCTGGGCGCTCAGCCACCTTTGCCAGAATGGGGAACGATGTTAAGTGCAGGCAGAGAATACTTAACATCGGCACCTCATGCCGCGTTATTTCCGGGATTGGCCATTTTGATTACTTGTTTGGCCTTTAATTTGTTTGGTGATGGATTGCGGGATGCATTAGACCGTAAGATTGTAGACTGAGGGGAGATTTAGGATGATGGAAAGACGAAAATTATTGGAAGTGCAGGATCTGAAAATTGCTTTCCGTAGTCTCGATACAACCATTACGGCTGTATCCGGGGTTTCCTTTCATGTAAATGAAGGAGAGACCCTTGGTATTGTAGGCGAGTCAGGTTGTGGAAAATCAATCACCTCGTTGGCAGTGATGCGCCTCCTTCCTCAGGCTACGTCACAAATTGGCGGCAGTGTTAAGTTTGACGGACAGGAACTGCTTACTTTGCCAGAACAAAAGATGTTTGATATACGGGGAAGACAAATTTCGATGGTTTTTCAGGAACCCATGACTTCGCTTAATCCCGTCTATACTATTGGCAAGCAAGTGGATGAAGCCGTTTTATTGCATAATAAGCTATCAGCTCAAGAAGCGCGAAATCGTACTCTGGAAATATTAAAAAAGGTCGGAATTCCCAGAGTCGAAGACATTAGTCGGGAATATCCCTACCAATTATCGGGAGGCATGCGGCAGCGCGTGATGATTGCCATGGCCCTTGTTTGCGGTCCAAAATTATTGATTGCCGACGAGCCGACTACAGCGCTTGATGTAACGATTCAGGCCCAGATTCTTGATCTGATGCGGCAAATGCGTCAGGAGACAGGTTCCTCGATTATGATGATTACGCATGATTTAGGTGTTGTAGCTGAAATGTGCGAACGGGTCATGGTGATGTATGCGGGGCAGGTCGTTGAAGAAGCCGATGTTGTCAGCCTATTTACCCATCCTCAACATCCGTATACGACGGGGTTGATGAGATCCATACCACAGCATGATGGCAAGGTATCCCGGTTAGTACCAATTCCCGGACAAGTGCCGCCACTTGCTAGTATGCCGGCGGGCTGCCGGTTTGCTCCTCGTTGTTCGCAGGCCGAAAAACGGTGTTTGACTGACAATCCTGAGCTGTTGCCAGTCGCGGATGGCCACCTCTGCCGATGTTGGTTGTACCCAAAAGGAGGTGAGCCAGATGGCGCAAGATAATATTTTGGAAATAAAAAACTTAAAAAAATATTTTGCAATACATGGCGGTCTGCTGAAAAAGGTAGTAGGTTATGTAAAAGCGGTTGACGATGTATCTTTTACGGTCAGGCAGGGAGAGACGTTGGGCATTGTCGGCGAATCAGGCTGCGGCAAATCGACAACTGGCAGAACGATTTTGCGTCTGTTGGAACCTACTGGCGGCCAGGTGCTTTTCGGCGGAGTTGATCTGGCAAAATTGGGGCGGGAAGCCATGCGGCAAAAACGGAAGGATATACAGATGGTTTTTCAGGACCCTTATGCTTCCTTAAATCCTAGAATGTCAGTGGCCGATATTATTGGCGAAGCACTGCCTTTTCACGGTGTAACGGACCGTGAGGAAATAAAGCGGCGCGTTAAGGAAACCATGGAACTTTGCGGACTAACAGCTGAACAGGGATATCGTTATCCTCATGAATTTTCCGGTGGACAGCGACAGCGTGTCGGAATTGCCAGGGCACTTGTTTTACGACCGCAAGTTATCATTGCCGATGAACCGGTTTCCGCATTAGATGTATCCATTCAAGCTCAAATTATCAATTTGCTGCAGGATTTACAAGAGCAGTTTGGGCTAACATATCTGTTTATTTCACATGACCTTTCTGTTGTACGTCATATTAGTAAACGTGTAGGGGTTATGTATTTGGGCCGAATTGTCGAAATTGGTGCTGTTGAAACCTTGTATAATCATCCGCAGCATCCTTATACGCAGTCATTACTTTCAGCTATTCCGCTCGCAAATCCGCTGGCCAAGCGAAAAAGAATCATTTTGCAGGGGGATGTTCCGTCGCCGGCCAATCCACCTTCGGGATGTGCATTTTATCCCCGGTGTCCGAAAGTCATGGATATTTGCAAGTCCGTTAGGCCGGAAATGGTACTGGGGAATGATGGACATCAGGTGGCCTGTCATCTTCATGCCTGACGACTAAGATGGGTGAAATAGTAGGGGAGTTGTGCCATGGGGGAAAAGACAATTACCTTTATTACGTTACATGATAATACGCTCCGGGACATTATGAAACAGTGTTATGAGCTGGGAATTATGGATGATTTTAATGTTGAGGGCCGAACGATTACTCAGCTTGCTTATCAACCGATTACAGCCAGTTCCCTGATTGTAGTATCGAGTGATCGGATTATTCCGACCCTAAAATTGCACTGCCCGGAAAGTGTTCATATCATCGTAGCCAAGCGAACGATTAATTATGCGAATCTTCGCAGCGTCCTTGACGTACCCCGCGGGGTCAAGACACTTCTTGTTAACGACAGTAAGGAGCGGGCCATTGATACCATCGAGTTGCTGAAGAATGTAGGAATTCAGCTTGATTTTTATCCATTTTATCCCGGAATGACGTCTTATCCAGAGGATATCGTGATTGCTGTGACTCCCGGAGAAGCCAATTTGGTTCCAAGTACGATTGCCAAAGTGATCGATATCGGTTCAAGAATTATTGATATATCCACCTGGATTGAAATCTCAGCTTATTTTCATTATGAAGCTCCGGATTTGAGTAAATTAGCGGCACAATATATTTGTTCTGTCGTTTATATTACGCAGGAATTGAGCCGTGAAATTCAAAAAACGCATCTTCTTCACAAACATTTGGAAGTCATCGTTAATCGAATTGATGATGGCGTTTTGGCCATTGACGAACAGGATATTGTGCGGATTGTCAATGATAAAGCGTTGGCAATACTTAAGCAGGAAAGTCAGCAAGTGATTGGTCAGACAGCTTCTGAATGTATTCAAGCCTATTTTTATCAGCTTATTTATCAGCTTCCCTTTGAAACGGAAGAGGTTTTGAACTGGGAAAATCAAAGCTTTTTCTTTCGTAAAACGCATATTGTCATTGAAGGAAAAAATTACGGTTTCTTAGTTATTTTTCGCCGTGCTTCGGAGATAAACAAATTGGAACACGATTATCGTCGTAAACAAATGAGTAAGGGACTGGTAGCAAAATATATGTTTCATGATTTGCTTGGAGTCAGCGCCTCCTTTAAAAAGCTATGTCATATTGCAAAACAAATGGCTAAGGGGAATTCGACGATTCTGTTATTGGGTGAAACAGGAACAGGCAAAGAGTTATTGGCCCAGGCGATTCATAATGTTTCTCTTCGGCAGCGAGAACCCTTTGTCGGCGTGAATTTTGCTGCTATATCTGAGTCCCTGTTGGAAAGTGAATTATTTGGTTATGAAGAAGGCGCTTTTACAGGAGCGAAAAAAGGCGGTCATATTGGGTTATTTGAACAGGCCCATAAAGGAACGATCTTTCTTGACGAAATTGGTGATGCCTCGGCTGCCATTCAAAACAGATTACTCAGAGTGCTGCAGGAAAGAGAAATCATGAAAGTGGGTGGCAATCGGATTATTCCCGTCGATATTCGCGTCATTGCGGCAACAAATCGCAATTTGCAGGAGATGGTGCAGTCCGGTCAATTTCGGTCGGATCTGTATTACCGTCTGAATGTTTTACCTGTGTATGTCCCTCCCTTACGTGATCGCAAAGAAGATATTCCTGTTTTAGCGCAAAACTTTATTGTAAAATTCTGCCGTGAGTTGCAGCGGCCTGTTTTTCGGTTTTCGCAGGAAGCTATGAATTGCATGCTTAGCTATGACTGGCTGGGCAATATTCGTGAACTGGAAAATGTGATTCAGTATTTGGCCCACGTTGTCGAAGAGGTTGTTTCGCCGCAGCACCTGTTGTTTAATAAAGAGTCAAGCAGGACTGTGCAGGACTCAGTTGGGATGGAGCGGGATTGGGAGCTCCTCTGTCAGTCTTATGTTGCCAAGGGTTTTATGGACGACATAAAGGTGATTTTACAGATTATTCGCCAGGCACAACGTGCGGTGGGACGAAATTACGTGATGAACCAATTGCAAGACAAAGGCTGGAATATGACAGAACAGCAACTGCGCTACCGAATGCAGCTTTTAAAGCAAGACGGGTTCATCGAGGTCGGGCGCGCCAGGCAAGGCAGCACTATAACTTCAAAAGGGGTGGACCTTTTGCACTATTTTCTCAAATAGTCACTTGGACTATGGACTTTAACGAATTTTTACGGGAGTGATTGGGTATGTCAGAGGAACGAGTGAAAATTTTAGCGGAAAATCTTATCAATTATTCCGTACGTTTAAAGCAAGGGGAAAAGGTACTAATTGAAGTGATTGATGATGGCTTTGAACTTGCCAGAGAATTAGTAGCGGCGGCCTATCAGGCAGGTGGAGTGCCGTTTGTTACGGTAAAGAATAACGCTTTACAGCGAACTCTATTATTGGATAGCCATCAAGAACAAATTGATCTGATTGCCGGCTGGGAAGGCGACCGCATGTCTCGCATGGATGCCTATATCGGAGTGAGAGCCAATAGTAATAGCAGTGAATTATCGGATTTACCGGCTGATAAAGCAAAATTATATCAGCAGAATTGGTGGAAAACCGTTCATACCGATATTCGCGTTGCAAAAACGAAATGGTGTGTGTTGCGTTATCCTAATCCGTCGTTTGCGCAAATGGCCGGCATGAGTACGGAAGCGTTTCGTGATTTCTATTTTCAGGTGACTAATCTGGATTATGCCAGAATGGCGCAGGCGGAAGAACCATTAGTAAAACTGTTTGAACAAACCGAAAAGGTTCACATCGTTGGGCCTGACACGGATATAACTTTTTCAATACGGGGTATTCCAGTAATGAAATCATGCGGCCTTCGTAATATTCCCGATGGGGAAGTATTTACCGCTCCTGTGAAAGATTCGGTCAATGGGTATATACAGTACAATTGTCCGACGATTTTTCAGGGAACATCATTTGATCATGTGCGGTTACAGTTTGAACACGGAAAAATTGTGGATGCTTCAGCCAATGATACGAAAAAATTAAATGAAATTCTGGATATTGATGAAGGTGCCAGATATCTTGGCGAATTTTCCTTGGGGTTGAATCCTTATATTCATCATCCCATGCGGGATATTTTATTTGACGAAAAAATTTGCGGCAGTTTTCATCTGACGCCGGGAAATGCTTACGCAACAGCATTTAATGGCAATTGTTCCGCTATTCATTGGGACTTGGTTTCTATACAAACACCTGCATACGGTGGAGGCGAAATCTGGTTCGATGACCAGCTGATTCGTAAGGATGGGAAATTTGTTCCCGAAGAGTTGAAGGGACTGAATCCGGAAAGCTGGGAATAGGCAGTAAGTTAGACACAGCGTCGGACTCTGCCCAATTGGTTTTCATTTATGCGGCTGTAGTCTTACTATTATAAATAAATGATTATTAAATGACGCCCACGAAGGCTTATTCCTATGAAAGGGATAAGCTTCGTGGGCGTCATTTTAAACATTGAGGCGTCTTTCAGGTAGTTCTTAAGTTATAAAAGTCCCGTCGTACTATATAGGGCAATACAGAGAAAAGGGACAGCCAACTTAAAAACACTGAGCATAAAGATATCATAGTATGATTGTTTATGAGTTAAGCCGCAGATTGCAATCAAAGTAACAAGAGCCCCGTTATGAGGCACTGATTCAAAGCCAGCCGAACTCAAGGAAACAATACGGTGCAAAATTTCCGGTGACATCCCCAGCGAATTGGCCCAAGTAAGCCAGTTAGCTCCCAGCATATTGAGAGCAATTGTCATACCGCCGGAAGCCGATCCGGTAAAACCGGACATGATATTTGTCGTAATCACTTCCGATACTAAGGGGCCAGAACCAATATGGATTTGAAGAAGTTGATCTTTAATAATTTGAAAACCTGCCAAACTGCTGATTACTGTACCAAATGCATATCCCGAAGCCGTATTCATAATAGCCGATACAGAACCAATCGTTCCGGCATTTAAGGGCGCAATAATCCCTCCTGACTGTAAAAGCTGCTTACGGCCAATGATAACAGCTAACACAATGCCCACAGTCAAGCCAACATCAAGAGACCAAATCGCCTGTACTTTATCGACGGAGGAAGCGAGTAAACTTAACTTGAGGAGCTTAAAGGGCTCTAATAGCTGTTCGCCCCAATGATAAGCCCAAGACCAATGAAAGGGATTGCTCATCAGTAAATTAACAATGACAACAGTTGCCAGTGGAATCAGCGACTTTTTCCAGGAAGGTAGTCCTGAGTTATCCATCATTTCTGGCTCATTCAATGTATGATTGCCATAGCCTTCGCCTCGCGCCGATAGTTTCTTGTAACGATACGTAATCCAAAACCAAGTTAAAACAAAATAGACAACCGAGGCAAAAATTCCTGTAATAGGGGCCGCCCAGGTCGTTGTGCCAAAAAATGAAGTCGGAATGATATTTTGAATCTGTGGCGTACCAGGCAAAGCTACCATCCCGTAGGTACACATGCCTGTCCATATTGTGGCCGGAATAAGGCGCTTAGGAATGTTAGCCTCCCGAAACAAAATGGCTGCAAAAGGATACATTACAAAAGCGACAACAAAAACGCTGATCCCGCCATAAGTTAACACTCCACAAGCAAGAATGACCGATAATATAGCCCGTTCTTTACCCAAAACTTTAGCAATAACCGCTGCGATTGAACGGGCCATACCGGCTTCTTCCATAACCTTAGCAAAAACAGCTCCCAGTAAAAAAATCGAATAATAAACTTTCACGTATTCTGCTGCCTTTGTCATAAATAATTCGCTGTACAAAGGCATGAGCGAATAGTCGCTCATCGCTGCAGCTAACATAGCACAAAGCGGCGCGAACAAAATCAGAGAATAGCCCCGAAAAGCAAATACCATAAGTAAGCACAAACTGATGAGAATTACGATTAGTTCCATAAAAAGGTCCTTTCCTTCAGTGCCTATAAAATAAGCCACAATTATTTGCATACCGTATACAGGATCATTTTATAACACTTAAGAAAAGTAATACAATACATGTTGTTTATTTGAACTATTCCCGTAAGCTATAGAAAGTCAATTGGGCGGCCTTCATTTGCAGCAGGATTTACCGTTCCAAAGCACGGGTGTAACTGAGAATCCATAGGCATTTTTTACAATTGTAATCGTATAATGATAAGTGCTGGTTAACTCGTTTTGCTAAAAAATACTTCAATTGTCACAATTTGGTCATATATTTTTGGTATTATGTGACATGTATCTAAAGTCAAAGGAAGCAAACCTTTTATTGTCAATGGAAACTACACCTATTTATACGCCAAAAGGTAACTCAGGAGCCGATATATTTGAACGAACCCAATTTGGCTTGAGGATAAGGGAGAGAAAAAGTTTGGGAAAAGGATATATTTTAAATCAACCAGAACGCGTAGCAAAAGAGGAAAATAATATCAATAGGCCTATAGAGGAACAAACCTATAAGACGAGTGAAGAAGAGGCAAGCTTATCAAATGGAAAGGTAGCAGAAAACCCTGAATATATGGATGAACAAATCCGTAGAGTAATGAACCAAATTGAAGAACAAGAAGAATTAAGCAGCCAGAATATCTATGAAGGGATAACCATTAATGATAAACACTATGAGTTTCATGAAGTGGGATTTTTTGAGGATAGGCTAAAACTGCACATTCCTACGACTTTCGTGGACATGCCAGTTAATCTGGCTGCAATAAAATATCCGTCAAGTGACAGACCGCAGATTATCAGAACGGATGACACCGGTGGCGTTAACATTACTTTAAATCTCATCCCAAACAGTATTGAAGATGAACAAATTCCGGCGGTGAAAGAAGGCATGAAGGCCATTCTTATGCGTCTGAATCCTTCTTATTTATTTTTTGAAGAAGGCGTAGAAATCCTTGAGGAAAAATCGGTAGGTTTTTTTGAATTCAAAAGTCCTACTCTTGGCGATCCGCTTTTTAATCTCATGTTCTTTGTTGAAATGGATCATAACGTCATCATGGGAGTCTTTAACTGCATGTACAGCGAATATAGGGCCTGGCAGCCCATCGCCAGGCAAATTATGCAATCCGTGCGGGTATGTCCTAAAGTGCCGGAACAAGCAGACATGCCCAAGGCAGGAGGAAAACAGTCATGAGTGCTGATCAAGAAACAGTTAATCAAGCCTTGCAAAGTCTGGGTAAAGCCATCAATTGGCATAATGTTACCTTTAAGCCTTATGAATTTAAAGACATTTTGGCCATAAGATTGACTCAAGGCATCAATGAGCATGCCCGACTGTTTATCAGCGGTACTCTTACGGATGCCGCGGATAAAGAGAACAAGGATTATGTGCAAACAACGGATCAGGACACTTCAGTGTCCTTAAAATACACTGACGCCACAGGTGCGGAAAAATGCCTGTTTCAAGGTATCGTAACTAATATAAAACAGCGAACAACAGCAGGTCTGAAACATCTGGATATTGAAGCCGTCAGCTTTAGCTATCAACTTGATGTAAAAAAACACAGCCGTTCCTTCCAACGGCAAGGCGAGCCCTACAGTTATATCTTTCAGCGGGTAAATGACTTGGCCCGTCAATATGTACCCAACCTGAAAGATGATGTAGTGAAGGCTGAAGGCGGCCAAGACGAACAAATCACAGGTCGACTGATCGTACAATATCAAGAGACCGACTGGTCTTTTTTAAAGCGACTTGCCTCTCATTTCAACATCGGTTTGACGCCGGACACTACTTTGGACAGTCCCAAAGTCTATTTCGGCCTGCCGCCCGAGCTCCAGCAGCAGGACGGCCAGGCTGGGCCGGAATTTAACGTATCGGCCTATCAAATCCGGCGGGATACGGCAGCTTATGCTACTGCAAGCAGCAACAGCCGTAAAAACAGCGGTGTAACCTTTAGTGAAAATGACTTTACCTATTGTGGAGCCCAATCATTGGATATATTGCAGTTAGGTCAACAAGTAACCTTCCTGGGACTGACGTGGTATGTTAAAAACATCTGTACCATCATGGAAAAAGGCGCCGTAAACAGCACCTATACTTTGGCAACAAAGCAGGGATTAATGCAGGACGACTTATACAATACCAAGTTGGCAGGAATATCTTTGCATGGCATCGTCAAGGAAGTAACTAAAGACCAGGTAAAAGTACATATCACCGATATTGACGAAACCTGGGATGACGGTGCAACCTGGTACTTTCCCTACACGACAGTGTACTCCTCCCCCGACGGCAGCGGCTGGTATTGCATGCCGGAAGTTGGTGACAATGTACGCGTCTATTTTTCCAACAACAGGGAAGAGCAGGCCGTAGCAGCAAGTTCTGTCAATCTCACCCCCTACAAGCGAGGCCAGCGCTCAGATCCAGATAGCAAAGTTCTCAGTACGGTATATGGAAAACAGGTACTTCTTACGCCAGGCGGCATTCAGGTCATTGCCAATGACAATCTCTTGATGACTCTGACGGATGATGGCGGCGTGAGTATCAAAAGCGATAAAAAAATCATCCTTGAAGCCGAGAAAGATATCGAAATAACCAGCAAAACAAGCAAGGTACTAGTAACGGGTCAAGAGGAAGTAAGTCTTAAGCAAGGCAGCAGCGAGATAAATATTCAAGAAGATATCAATATCAAAGGGAACAAGGTGAAAATACAGCCGTGATCCAGGAAAAGTTGGTGCAGCACTTTATAGAAAAACAAACTGAAGGCTGGTTGGAAGAAGATATGCCGGTGATGCAGCAGAAATTTCCCGCCCATCAGAACCAAATAACGGAAAGTTTATCAGCTGTTATCAGTAAGCTATGCCGCCAAGCCAGCCGACAGCAACAAGTAGGCCGTAAAGGTCCGGCCGCTTATTTATGTATTTCATTTCTTAGAACCAATATTCTTGACGATCGCTGGCAATACCGCCTGGATATTTACGATGAAAAATTCTATTTAGACAGGACAGAATGCACAGGCTGCTGGGAAATAGACTTTGTCTGGGATTACTTAAAAGCCAGATTGGTTCAATTGAATAAAGCGGTCCGTTCCGGTATGTATGTTAATAAACTTCACCAGGGGCACTTGAGCCGGGTCAAATTAGCCATGGCCAAGCAATACCATCAGCTAGCGATGGTTTGTACTAAGCTGGTGATTGAAGAAGCGATTAAGACACCGGAATATATCCTTTTAAGCAAAGTGCCAAACTTTAAAATCACCATGGGTGGATATTTGGACAAGAGCATGCTGTTATATGAAGAACAATCGGAAATTCAAGCTATGTCGAACAGTAAGAAGGAATAAATACCATGGAGTATTTTCGAATAAAACAAGACCCTGAATACTTTGATGCGCTAATCATTCCTGACGTAATAAATCAAATTGAGCGTCGGTATGTTACGCCCGAAGCGGCGCACAGAATTAATGAAATAACCATCTTTAAGCTAGCGGGAAAAGCTACCCCGAAGTTCATAGACTTATTAGACAGGCAGCTATTTTTGATATCAGCTCCTCTCAGACAAACCTTTGAATTATACGTTCCTAAGCTCAAGTATAAAACGGTCATCGTCGTCAATTCCTCGAAAAATCTGCAGCAAACTTATTATTTGCCAATCTTTGTGCCGGTGGACTGCCTGTCTGAGAAAAGCAGCTTGACGCCTGATAAAAGGGGCGTCAAACATTTGGTGCTCAACCAGGCGGCGCTAGGACGTCAGGCTATTTTTAAAGTACAGCATAACTATGAAGATATCATCATTGCCCGCCTGGATGCAGCCGAAAGTATTCTGCGGCGGCAACTGAGTGGAATAAAAATGTACCGGGTAGAAATCGATGAATAGTAGGAGATGATGAAATGGATACAAGATATGTCGTCAGGGGTGCAACAGTAAGATGTAATAAGGGAAGCACTGCCAGTAGATTAAATTTGCCTAAAAGCCATGGAGTTTACGTCAATGAAAAAGCCGTATTAAACGATCATGATTGTATTTCGGGCAGCAACGTCATGCCCTTTGGTACATGCAGTATGATTCATAAATGTTCCCCTTTCTTAGCTCTCAAATGGGAACAAGCAAAAGATACGACACTTGTAAAAGGTCAGCCCGCATTATTAGCGACTTCAACATTAAGCTGTGCTGTTGGCGGGGTCATAACAGTAGTAGATGACGGGCAGCGAGGATGGTAGTGAGCATGGATGTCAGCAATAACCTATGATCAAATAAAAATAGCTAGCCCATGGAAAATTCAGACGATTTATCAACTTTCCATAAGGAAAACCCTTAACAATCATGCCGAACTTTATCTTAGCGCACTCATCAATGAAAGCGATGCAAGCAAGGCAGGGCTTCAGGAAACAACCGAAGACATGATAAAAGTCTATACAGATGACGGGGCGACTAAAAGCTGGCTGTTTAAAGGATATCTGAAGGATGTCAATATCAGCGTCAGCGGCGGACTGTATAACTTGACAGCCAGGTTTCTTTCTGAGACAGTCATTCTTGACAAGGAACAGAAAAGCCGCTCTTTTCAAAATACCAATCTGACATATAGTGATATAGTCAATCAGTTACTCAGCGACTATCCCAATAAAAGTGCAGAAATGTCAGCCGCTAAAACTAAAATAGACGGTCCGCTCATTCAGTACCAGGAAACAGACTGGCAGTTCATCAAACGTTTGGCCTCCTTACAGCAAACCGTAATCGTACCCGATGTTACAGTCGATGATCGGATATTTTCCTATGGTTATCCCACGGGCTATGGCAAGACACTGCCTGATGACATTAACTATAGCAGTGGCAAAGATATTAACGCCTATTTTACTGATAGTGAAGCTAATCCAAACCTTATTGAAAATGAATATGCCTATTTTGAAGTGGAAAGTTATGACGAACTAACCTTCGGTG
The DNA here is from genome assembly GCF_018835585.1 of Pelorhabdus rhamnosifermentans. Taxonomy (NCBI): domain Bacteria; kingdom Bacillati; phylum Bacillota; class Negativicutes; order Selenomonadales; family Sporomusaceae; genus Pelorhabdus; species Pelorhabdus rhamnosifermentans. The sequence continues at coordinate 135,788 of NZ_JAHGVE010000006.1, read as the reverse complement.
ATAAAGTTACCTTTCACAACTACGAAATGGTCGTGGGTGAAGTGACGATTGAACTAAAACAAGGGTTACTAATCCATTCGACAAAACTAGTTAGGCCCATGACCCTTAGGCAGAATCCCATTTATAACGAAAAAATCCAGGGAATCAGCCTGGACGGAAAAGTGCTTGATGTAAAAAATCAGGAAGTAAAGCTGCATCTGGCCATAGACAAAGAACAAGACGAAGGCACCGCCTATTGGTATCCCTTCGCACCGCCGACAGTGGATATGATGTACCTCATGCCGCAGATCGGGACCAACGCCAGCCTGTACATACCAGGATTAAACGAACAAAACGCCGTCATTACCGGCTGTGTTCGAACCAATGGTGAGAGCTGCGAAAAGACCGGCGATCCGAGTACCCGTTATCTGGGCACTGACTACGGCCAGGAAATGAAACTGGCGCCGGGAGGTATTTATTTTACGGCAGGCCGCAATGACCTAATCCTCACCTTTGACGATGAAGAAGGCGTAAAAATCGCCAGTCATGAAGGAATAGTGCTGGAGGCTAAAGAAGAAATCATTTTTGATTCCAAGACAAAAGTGATAGTGAATTCTCCCAATCAAATTAAAATGACTACGCCAACCGGCGGTCTTTCTGTGGAAAATGAGATTCATTTTAATGATATAAAAACGATTATTGAGTGTGCGGATGAGAGCGAATTGCCGTTGGTTGAGCAAAAATTAGATCCTAAAGTTACGTGGACAGAAAATACACAAGTGAATTGGGGCGGTCTAATATCGGCTGCAAAAGGTGCGATAGCTAAATGGTGGAATAATATACAATGGAAGGAAGTAGCGTTAGGTGCTGTACAAGCGGGTGGTGGTTTATTTCAGATTGGTTTAGGTGTAGAAATGTTTCAAATTGGGGCGGTAGCAACTATGCTGTCAAGCGGACTTGCAGCAGTCCCTGGTATGGCCTTTGCTGGTGCGGGAGCATATGTTGCTGTAGATGGTGTAAACAGTTTTATGGGAGGAATATCCCGAGTGGGGAATGGGTTTATGGGCAATAAGGATGGCGATACTTGGAATGTACTAAAAAAACTAGAGGGAGAGACTTTTTATAATGGCACTCAGTTGGTCATAGGGGCATATTCAATTAAACAGGTAGTGAATGCTGGTTTTAAAAATGCTCCCAATGGCGCAGATGCACTTATAAAATATGGGTATTATCTAGATAAGGTAACCGAGAGTGCAAAATCATTTGCCTCACATAATTTTGATTTGATTAACTTTGAGGAGACCCTTAGGAGTATGCTTCCTAAGAAAGAGAACCCTGCCAATTGACGAAGTGCATAGCAGTGTAGAGAAAGTTATAGTAAGTTGTGATTAGATTGATTTAGAGAAGATTAATAGGACATGCTTACCCTAAAACAAGAAGAAAAACCGCAAAAGATCGTGCGAGAGAGGTAGAATAAAGGGGAGAGCTCGAGGAAAGGTTGAAAAATGTATACAAAGTCTAAAAAAATGATAAGAAAAAGATGGAAATTCTTGATTATAGTATATTTTTTAGTATGTGCGTTTTCAGTATATCAAACTGGTGTTCCTAATATATATTATCTAATTCCGATCAAGGCTATTGCTGTACCCTCGGCTTGGGGAATAACGAGGGCAGTGTTTAACGGTTTTACTGATGGAGTAACAAAACTTATTGACTCTATTGAAATTATAATTACGTCATTTATCTTGTGGGCAATAGCCAGCATACTAATCATAATAGTGTGCTTTATTTTGGGTATAGACTCTACCCCATTTTTTGACATCACGGTTCGTAGGTAACTGAAGATGCAATGAGAGAAAGCGGCATGTTTAGAGATCAGTAGATTAATCCGGTGTAAACAGACAGATATATAGTGTTAGCGATACAAAAAAAGCAATGGTGCTTGAGGCTAAAGAAAAAATCATTTTTGACTAAGGATGCGCTGTCCTTAATATTAAAGTTATAGAGGGAGATAGTATGGTTCAGAAATACAGTTTTGAAAAAATTAAAGATTATTTATATCCAGAACATCCTTCCTTAGTAAAAGAACAAACTGTGGTAATGATATTGATGCTTAATATTATAGGACTACCTACGGTATTGGTTGGAAATCCTGGTATTATAATCAAATTAATGCTTGTTCCGATTATTTTCGTTAATATATGTAATGTTGTAATAAGACTTAATGTGGAAAAATATCAAATAATACATACCTTATTCCAGGGTATTTCTTGTTTAGTACTCTCGATACTTTGTATAATAGCTGGATACAGATTCTTTATAATGTACTATGAGGAGTATGAACTCCTATATATTTTTGTAACGATGACGTTATATGTATTATTCTTAGTGATATGTTTCAGATATCATCGGAATGCTCTGCAAGTAGGTAAGTATTCCTCCAAATATAAGAAAAAGAAGAGTAAGCCTAATATATTCCTGAGTGCGATTATATTAGCCTCAGGCTGTGGATTATGGATTGGTAAAATTCTTCTTGCAGAATTAAACGGTAATCAAAGTTTAATAACGTTAGGTCTTGCTATTATATTCGTAATTTTGGGATATTTGTTTTCCTTAGGTGGTAATTGTATCCATAAATATTATTTGATGAAACAGTATAGACCGGAATTGTTTCGAAAGCAATAGGTTTTCTAGAAAGCTATTATGGCATCAACTACCCGGCAGGCTTCTGTTCACCATCAAAGGCTATTTGGACTGTTGTGGGAGCGTAGGGGGTGTGTTGGCCTGTTTTATATGATGGGAAATAGCGGCTATCATTTCCGACCAAACTCCCGTGGGGAGATCGTGACCCATCCCGTCAATGATCAATAAATTTGCCCCAGGAATTACGCGGGCTGTATCTTTCCCCGCTTCGACTGGGATCAGCGGATCACCGGACCCGTGTATTACGAGTGTTGGGGCTTTAATGGATGAAAGTGATGCTGTTCTATCGCCGCAGGAAAGAATGGCCATATTTTGTCGCGCCATTCCCTGTGGGTAATAGGAGCGGTCATAGCTCTTCTCTAGGTATGTTCGAGCTCTTTCTTCCTCAAATGGAAAACCGGGACTCCAAATTTTTTGCCATACATTCATATTGTGTTCAATATATGCTTTGCGCTCCGTTGGCGGCGGTGCCACAACGGCGGCTATCGCGTCCGGCTTTCCCTGCGGAAGATGGGGATTCCCCGTGTTTGACATGATTGAAGTCAGACTCAGAACGCGCTGTGGATGCCTATAAGAAACAACCTGGGCTATCATACCACCCATCGAAGCACCGCAGATATGCGCTTTTTCAATGAACAAAGCATCAAGTAAACCCATACAATCATCTGCCATATCGTCTAGGGAATATGCCGCTGCAACATCCTTACCTTCCATAGCGGCTTTGATCGCAGCCATAATATCCGGGAATCCAGCTTTATCAAATTTGGTCGAAAGACCAGCATCGCGATTGTCAAAACGAATAACAAAAAGCCCCGTTTTCGCTAATAATTCGCAGAACTCGGTGTCCCAGAAGAGTAGTTGGGCACCATTACCAGCGATTAGTAATAAGGCTGGAGAAGACTTATCACCGAAAGTATCATACTCAATCTGAATTCCATTGGCCATCACATTAGTCATTGTTTTTCCCCTTTCCTGCATCGCTTTCTAACGATGTCTTTTAATTTTTTTTTCTAGTGATGTATCTGTACTATATTTTCATTTTTGGTACAAGTAGTACAAAACGGTATTTTTAAATCGCACTCTTGTGCGATTTAAAAATACCAGATGAAAGATCTTACTTATTAGGGGGGAGCAACACGTACATGATGATATCGGCCATTGCTGACAATGCATCCGCATGTGTCATGTTGCTTTCCTCAAGAAACCGATAGTTGAACAGATCATTCATCGCACTGTTTACGACTTGCCTGAGAACCGGTACATTGACGGGGCGAAGTGAGCTATTTTCAATTCCCTGAACGATAAGGGACATCAGGTGATCCAGACGTTCCTGCTGGAAATCAGATACCAACTGCCATTCTTCCGGATAGTAATGCCGAAGATCATCAAAAATACTATGATTGTGTATCGGACCGAACACGTGTTGCGAGACCCGGAGTAAAGCCCGAACTTTTTCGGCTACGGAAAGATCAGAATTATTATAGATTTGCTGCTCCTGTTCTTGTACATCCTGAATAGCTATAGATAGTATATCATGAACAAGTGCGTTTTTGGAGGCAAAGTGCTCATATAAAGAAGTTTTGCTGAGGCTAAGCCGCCTGGCAAGGTCGCTCATTGTAAATTTTACGCCGCGAGTTTTTATCTCGTCAGCAGCGGCCATAAGAATGCGATTACGCAAAAATAAGTCACCTCAATTGAGTGTGCCGGAATGACATAACGAGTACTATATAATCAAGATTTAGGATATACCACTTTTTAGCACGTGTCAATCACATAAAAAAAGCAAAATGACAAACAGTCTTATCTGATGTTGTTGAGTGCTGGAGTAACTAGTCTAAGTCGTGAAGATATGCTCAACTATTTATCGGGCAAATTAGTATTGACAGGTGGAAAAGAAAGGAATATTATTTCAATGTAATGCTTGTACCTGTTTTGTCGCTGTAGTACAAAGAGATAGAGTAGTATAATCGGTTCCAAACAATTGTTTTTGCCTGAACAATGGCTGGACTTGGACCCAGTAGGGATGGCAGGCAGTAAAATAAAAAAACCAAAAATGTGTTGACGAACTATATTATAATGTGAAACGATAATGCGAAGGGGAACATGAAAATGAATGACGGACTAAGTAGAATTATTGAACGGAATATTAAAAAGGCGATTAAAGAAGGCGCCTTTGATGATCTGCCGGGAAAGGGTAAGCCGCAAAAGCTTGCCGACTTAAGTTTTGTCCCCAAAGATCAGCGGGCAGCTTATTTGGCATTGAGAAGCTTGGGCTCTCTTCCGCCAGAAATGGAACTGCGTAAAGAAATCGCTGGCTTGGAAGAAAAATTACAATATGCCAGTGAAGAGAATAAGGCTACTATCCAAAAGGAAATTAATGAAAAGAAAATGTTTTACAATGTCATAATGGAACGCCGGAAACGGTAAGGCAAGCGGTATAACGCGATAAATTATGTTGTTGAAGAAGCTCTTCCCTTAAGTGGGAAAGGGCTTTTTTATAGTCGGTGGCGTTTAGGGCTAGTCCGGTTTGATTCGTCCCTTCTTTACAGAGGACTGGAAAATGGAATATATGGTCTGGTGTCAATTTATATGACAAAATTTTATTGCATATACGTTCGTTATATCAAATAAACACTATTATCGTGCGAGCGATGTCTAATATCGTGATGTTATTAAAAGGATAATTGGAATTTATCTATAACTTGTAATTTTAGTATTAAGTTATATATTGAGGAGGGGTTACATTGCAATCAACAATGACACAGAGAGATATGCTATTTCGTCAGTTTCAAATACATAAATTTAAAAGGGAAAGTATGTTTCCGACAGTTACGTTGACAATCAACATGAATGTTACTCATCTGTCAGAATTAAAAAGAAAATGGAATGAAACGCATCGTACCGCACATTTAACTTTTACACATATTGTAATTAAAGCTGTAGCAGATACATTAATGAATTATCCGGTATTGTATAGCCTTTCTGAGGGAACTAATATTATTCCAAGCACTGATTTAATATTAAACATTCCTGTTGATGTAGAAAAACATGTTGAATATATAGTCCTTCATCAACCGGAATCAAAGACTATTTTGGATATTTCGCAGGAATGCCAAAGTGAAATAGAAAAAATTCGTAACGGTAATGGTGAGTTTATGAATTTCCTTATGGAAATGTTCCAAGTTCCCGCTAAAGCAGCCAATCACAGTCCTCTTGAGTTTATGCAGCATTATGGAAATTTTGTAATTTCAAATATGGGATCTTTCCATATTGATAGTGGTTCGCTGGCAATCACCGAGCCCTTGATTGCCGGAATCTGCCTAGGCGCTATTACACCGATTGTAAAGTGTCAAGCAAATAGCTTTATAGAAGCTATGAACCTTCCTATGACTATTTCATTTGATCATCGGGCAATTGACGGAGCCTATGCAGGAAATTTCTTGAATGATGTGAAAGAACTATTAGAAAAGCCAGAACAAATTTTTCAGTTAACTTAAACTAGAGCGGCGGCCGATAAGAAAATCTTATGTGAAGAACAGATATATTATCAAAAGAAACTGAACTAAAGTTAGGTGAGGAGGAACTACTTTGTATAATTGTGCTGTATGCTCTGTACACGTCTGTAGCAATGGCGAATTTAATAAGGCTCCTAAAAATTGTCCATCCATCAATGAAAAAATGGAAGCAATAAAAGAATTATATAAACAGGAAGATGTATATAAAATAGCTCATGCTTCGTCCTTAATAACAAGTCAAGGATATTGCAAAAATACAAGATTGGAAGAAATCATGGATTTTGCAAATGAGTGTGGCTACAAAAAGTTAGGTCTTGCGTTTTGCATCGGGTTAGTTAATGAAAGTAAAATGCTGAACAAAGTACTTTCCTACAATGGTTTTGAAGTAGACTCAGTGATATATCAAGCAGAAGCCTACTATAAAGATAAACTATTTAAACGATAAAAATACAATTCCGTCCGGTAAAAGGGCATTTGTTTATGCAAGCATTATCGTGATTGGCGGCATTGTTAATGCCACGTTAATTTAGCCGCTATTGATAAGATTAGCCCATTTCAGGAAATTGATAGTAGTCTGCTAGCAATTAATTTGCCGCACCTTAGAAAGATTGGTGATGAAATTTCCAAACCGCTAAGGAGACATGACAGTGCATTAGATTATCTTCCTACCCAATATATCAGCGATTACATAAAAAGTGCTGGGTTTGCCGGAATAGAATATAAAAGTACAATGTGCAAAAGTGGTGTTAATTTTGCGATTTTTGATGATACTCTACTTGAATGCATCGAAACCAAATCCTATGATATAGAATCCCTCGCATATGAGTATAATCCTTTTGAAAAATAAACAGGTGACAGCAGCGGGGAAGACATCTCGGAACGTGGATTGTGTTGTTCAGCAATTGTCTCATTTGTAATTAATTAAGCGGAGGTTTAGAGTTAGATACCAGAGAAGTTATTCGCCAATGAACGGAGACGGAGAGCAAGCACCAGTGAAATTAAATTACGATATAGGTGAAAGTTGAAAAAAATCGGCTATTCCTGGTTTTTAAATAGTCCAGTGCTAAAAGAGATTATACAGAGGTGACAAACATGGAACAGTTCTGTCTCGATACGCCTAAAGAAGGATTTATTGATATTACGGCTAGGGTACGGGAATTTGTCCGGAGTAGTCCTATTAAGCAGGGGATTTGTCAGGTATTTGTTCCCCATACGACTGCCGGAGTAACCATCAATGAAAATGCCGATCCGGATGTAGTTACCGATATGCTGGCCGCACTTGGGCAGATGGTTCCCAAGCTTTCATACCGCCACAGGGAAGGCAATTCTATTGCTCATGTTAAGAGTTCACTTATGGGCTGCTCCTTAACGATAGCTGTTGAGGACAGTGATTTAGTCTTGGGTACCTGGCAGGGAATCTATTTTTGTGAATTTGATGGACCTCGCAAACGTAAAGTCTTTGTTCAAGTTGTTGGCGCTTAAATAGTAAGCGCGATTTGTACATGTGTTACTTTATTTTACGCATACTTAATTTCAAAAGGAAAGTGGGCTGTATACATGAACTGTGCACTACCAAATAAACTTGTTTATGAAATACGGGCGGTTGCTAAAAAATATGCAGTCAAGCGGATTGTACTTTTTGGCTCCCGGGCAAGAGGAGATAACAAATTCAATAGTGATATAGATATTGCTGTATATCCCTTACCGGAATTTATGAGCAGAGGATATTTTTTCAGCGAAATTGATGATTTGGAAACGCTATTAAAAATAGATGTGGTATTCATTGATTCTCATACCGACACTAAATTATTAGAGAATATAAGTAAAGAAGGTGTGGTTATTTATGAGCGACTGTAACCAAAAATTTAAAAACTATCAAAATGCATTACGCAGATTACGTGAAGGCGTTGTAAAAGTTGACCAAACCAATGATTTGCTGCGTGATGGCTTAATTCAACGTTTTGAATTTACCTTTGAGCTTGCTTGGAAAACATTAAAAGCTATTTTTGAGGATGAAGGGCTGGTTGGTCTAAATTCTCCCAAAACAGTATTTCGCGAGGCTTTTGCGGCAGGGCTTATCAAAAAGGATGAATTATGGCTTGCAATGTTAAGTGACCGAAATATAACGGCCCATATTTACGATGAGCAATTAGCACGCGAAATATGTAGTAGAATTATCAAAGATTATACATACGAGCTTATCGAATTAGAATCGCAAATTAAAATGAGAATGGGAATATAGCTATGTTATGACGGCCATTCTACTATGTGGGCTTGACTTGACGCTTACTGAAGAGTCGGCGCAGAATGGCTGTATTTATGAGCAACTGTTGTGGACATAAAGTGGTAAAATACTGTCCTTCCGGCAATAATAGTGTTTTCTGTAGTTCGAAACATGGAATGATCCAAACATATGTTTTACTTGCATTTCCATTACAAAAGGCTATAATTAGAAATAGGTGGAAATTAAAAGTCGCCGTGTCCTGAAAGTGCGGGTAACACTTTCAGGCACGAGCAGGTGGTTACGTACCTACACGCAACAGTTAACTGTCCACGACGACACTACTATTATACCCTGTTGCCGCTTGGGTTACAAGCATTGGCAGCCGGTTAGAAGAGTAAAGTGTCTGTTGAGGCGGAAGCTGTTCGGCTGCGCGCAATATTTGCATAAGGTAACAGGCGGTCAACGGATTCTTGATCAAAAGCGCCTGATTACAGATAGAAGCAAGCGATAGCGAAGCGCATGTGTAGGTTGAAAGACCTGCCATGCGTTTTTAATTTCCTCCCAAACCAGGTTGTCTGCAGGTTCCCCATGGGGGAATCTGTAGTTACAGCCTGAATAACGGGAGGGACTTGCTATGCGTTTGCGGCTGCCCTGTGTGAATCGGGTAGGTCTTATTCATGATATTACCCAGTGTTTGGCTAAACGGCAGGTCAATATTGTTTCGCTGGAAGTCGAACAGGGTAATGTATTTCTCGAATGTCCCTGTCTGGAACAGGAGCGAGGACAAGCTTTAATTCAGGCCCTGCGGAAAATCGGCGGCATCTATCAGGTCGAAGCCGTCGCGTCGATGCCGTCTAAAGAACGGGCCGAACAGTTGGATGCCATCCTGGGTTCGGTGCAGGATGGCATTTTGACAATCAATCAGGATTACATGCTGACGCAGTGCAATCTTGCGGCGGCCCGCATCTTGCGGTTATCCCTGGCTTCCATCATGGGAAATCCCATCGATGATAGTCTGGCCGGTAATTTGTTCGTGTTGGAAACCTTGCGTACCGGCAAATCCTTTCGCAATCGCGAGGTATTTGTCGACAGTAAGGGCGGCTATTGCATCGTCAGCACCTTGCCGCTGCGTAACACGCAGCAGGAAGTAGTCGGCGTCGTGGCCGTTGTCCGGGATATTCGCGAGGTACGGGAGTTAGTCCATAAAATCACCGCTTCACGGCCCGTGACTTTTGCCGATATCCCCTTTACAAGTACGGTCATGGCCCAGGTAGTGGAACAAGCCCGTCTGTATGCCTGCAGTGATTCTACCGTACTCATCCGCGGCGAGACCGGCACAGGCAAGGAACTTTTTGCCCGGGCGCTCCACAGTGGATCAGCAAGAGCCAAGGCCGCTTTTGTACCCGTCAACTGTGCGGCCATTCCCGAAACCTTGCTGGAAAGCGAGCTGTTTGGCTATGAAGAGGGAGCCTTTACCGGTGCGGCCAAAGGCGGCAAACCCGGCTTGTTTGAATTGGCCAACGAAGGTACGCTGTTCTTGGATGAAATCGGGGAAATGTCCGTTCATCTGCAGGCGAAACTGCTTCGGGCCCTACAGGATCGGCGGGTGCGCCGCGTGGGCAGCAGTCGTGAGCTTACCGTGAATGTGCGGATTATTTCGGCAACCAACCGCGATCTGGAAAAGCGGGTGGCCTGTGATTTATTCCGGGAAGATTTATATTATCGCTTGAATGTGATCCCCTTGTTTTTACCGCCGCTGCGGGAACGCCAGGAAGATATTCGGTTATTAGCCGAATATTTTTTAAAACGTTTTGCCAGTAAGCTGCAGCGTCCGGTGCAAGGGTTTACCCCGGCGGCGCTGGAATGTCTGCAATATTACGACTGGCCGGGCAATGTGCGGGAATTGGAAAATGTGGTGGAACGGGCCGTCAATCTGGTGGCAGGATCGGCAGTAGAAGACAAGCATATTTTGTTGGGACGCCGTCCTCCGACGCAGTCTGTTCCGGTACCAACCGTCCGCTTTGAAACCTACGAGACTTTGCATGAGCGCTTAGCCCAAGTTGAAAAAATTATTTTACGGGAAACACTGAAGCGATTTCGCTCATCACGGCGTGTCGGATCGGTCTTGGGTTTGTCGCATACGGCGGTGTTAAAAAAACTCAGAAAGTATGGTCTGCATCAGCCGGTTCAAGCGGATAACTGAACAGAAGGGTGTGTGGAAACTTTTTGACGATTTGGCAATCCTTTTGGCAACCTTGTTTTCCATAATCAATGATTTCTTACGAAAAACAGCCTTTTTCTTGTTGGCATGCTTATTGCACTAATAGAAAAGCATGGACGGTCGCCCAATTAACATCGATTTGTTAACGGCAAAACAAAACCGTGCAATATTGAGGAGGCTTTATTATTATGGGACACAAGTATGCCGCAGAACCATTTAAAATCAAATCGGTTGAACCTATCCACATGACTACGCGGGAAGAAAGGGAAGCCGCCATTGAGCGGGCAGGGTATAATACATTCCTGTTGAAATCGAAGGAATGTTATATTGATCTTTTAACGGACAGTGGTACGAATGCCATGAGTGACAATCAATGGGCCGGGTTAATGATCGGTGATGAAGCTTATTCCGGCAGCGTAAATTTTTATGCCCTGGAAAAGGCGGTACGTGAACTCTATGGGTTCAAATATGTTGTGCCAACTCATCAAGGGCGTGGGGCGGAAAATATTCTGTCACGAATTGCTATTAAAAAGGGCGACTATGTGCCTGGAAATATGTACTTTACAACAACCCGCACCCATCAAGAGATGAATGGTGGTATTTTTGAGGATGTCATCATTAATGAAGCCCATGATCCGCAGGCGGAACATCCTTTTAAAGGCAATATCGATTTAAAAAAACTACAGGCCCTCATTGATCGTGTTGGGGCGGACAAAATTCCCTACGTTTGTCTGGCAGTAACCGTGAATTTGGCAGGTGGACAGCCTGTAGCGATGCAAAATATGCGGGAAGTCAGAGCATTAACAAATAAATATGGTATTAAAATCATGTTTGACGCCACCCGCTGTATCGAAAATGCTTTCTTTATCAAAGAACGGGAAGAAGGCTATCAGAATAAAACCATCCCCGAAATTGTCAAAGAAATGTTTAGTTATGGTGATGGAGCAACAATGAGCGGCAAAAAAGATTGTCTGGTGAATATCGGCGGCTTTTTAGCATTGAATGACGAAAAGATGTATCAAAAAGCAACGCAAATCGTGGTTGTCTTTGAAGGTATGCCAAGCTACGGCGGTATGGCTGGCCGCGACATGGAAGCCATGGCGCGTGGAATGTATGAGTCTGTTGATTATTACTACATTAAGCATCGTGTCGAACAAGTCCGTTATTTAGGCGAACAACTGGATAAGGCCGGTGTGCCGATTGTAAAACCGGTTGGCGGTCATGCCGTATTTTTAGATGCCCGCAGATTTCTGCCTCATATTCCTCAAGATCAATTTCCTGCCCAAATGCTGGCAGCGAAGCTTTATGTTCATTCGGGTGTTCGTTCGATGGAACGTGGCATTGTATCGGCCGGGCGCGATGCGGCGACAGGCGAGCATCATTATCCTAAACTGGAATTGGTGCGGTTAACAATACCCCGTCGTGTCTATACCTATGCGCATATGGATGTGGTTGCGGATGCAGTTATTTCGCTTTATCAAAAACGGGATAGTATTCCTGGCTTGGAAATGGTCTATGAACCGCCTGTACTGCGCTTCTTTACCGCTCGGTTTAAACCGCTGCCGCTTAAGTAATAGGGTCGATTATTTCTAATGCGCTAGGCCATCCAATCTCTTCGCCCATAAGTCAAAATTGTTTTGGCTGGCCTAACGTATGATGAGTGAATTTGAGATAAGCTATATAGGAGAGATGGGCGTTGAATATTTTTCGCACGAAGTCGATTGAATTGTTGAAAGAAGAGGCAAGAACCCATTCCCTGCGGAAAGAGCTAGGGGCTGTCGATATTATCATGATGGGGATCGGGGTTATTATTGGTACGGGAATTTTTGTTTTAACAGGCATCGTTGCTGCTAAATATGCCGGTCCGGGACTGATATTGTCATTTATCATTGCGGGTTTGACGTGTGCCTTTGTGTGTTTTGCTTATGCGGAGCTGGCGTCGATGGTTCCGATTGCCGGCAGTGCCTATACTTATACCTATACCTCGCTGGGTGAATTTACTGCTTGGATTGTTGGCTGGAAATTGATTCTGGAATATTCAGTAGGAGCTTGTGCTGTTGCCGGTGGTTGGTCGGCCTATACGGTGGGGCTGTTAAAATCCGCGGGAATGGATCTTCCCCTTGCCTTGACTACTGTGCCGGCAGAGGGGGGGATGGTAAATCTTCCGGCTGTGCTTATTACGTTGTTTTTAACCTACCTCTTAGTGTGTGGCATCAAGGAAAGTACGACCGTGAATAAAGTGTTGGTTGTGATCAAACTTGCAGCAATTTTCCTGTTTTTATTTTTGGCCGGACCCAGGGTCAACCCCCTTAACTGGGAGCCCTTCCTGCCTTTTGGCTATTCCGGAGTTTCGGCTGGGGCGGCGGTGATCTTCTTTGCTTATTTAGGCGTTGACTCCATTGCAACTTCAGCGGAAGAGACCAAAAATCCCAGTAGGGATATGCCGATTGGCATCATTGGCTCCTTAGTGATTTGTACGGTGTTATATGTTGCAGTAGCTGCTGTTTTGACAGGCGTAGTGCCTTATGATCAATTAAATAATGCTGAACCCGTAGCTTATGCGTTGCGTACTCTCGGCTATCAGTTTGGTTCGGCGCTGGTAGGTACAGGGGCTGTTTGCGGTTTGTCCACTGTACTCTTGGTTATGATGTATGCACAAACCAGAGCCTTTTTTGCCATGTCTCGTGATGGGCTGATTCCGTCCGCAATTTGCAAGATTCATCCCAAATACGGAACTCCCCATATTATTACCATCCTTGTTGGCATGGCTGTCGCACTTGTCAGCGGTTTTACGCCGATTACGGTTGTGGCCGAGATGTGCAGTGTGGGTACACTGTTTGCTTTTCTTGTCGCAACAGTTGGTGTCGTTGTCTTACGCAAAACCAGACCTGATGCCGAGCGCCCGTTTCGCTGTCCGGCAATCAAAACTGTTGCTACACTGGCCATACTTTCCTGTATCTATATCATGTGCAACCTGGCTTATGCAACTTGGGTACGGTTTATTGTCTGGACGGTCATCGGTCTTATCATTTACTGGGCCTATGGCTATTCGCACAGTGTGCTGAACAAAATGGAACAATTAACACGAAAAACTGGTAAAGCGTTTTAGGTAATCTGGGGTCGATTGCATAACAAGAGAAAACGGCTGTTTGTCTAAAAATGGACAAACAGCCGCTTTTGTCATTATCGGCAGGGGAGCGAGTTTGAATTATTTACTCTCAACTTGAAGTTGGATGTAAAGATTATTGCACAACTGACATTTTTTGTTTACTTTGAAAGCTGACAAAGATAGAATTTAATTATAAAATATTAGTAATCAAAAATAGGGGATGAAACCGTGTTAAATAGCAGCACCATCAGTTTCAAAAGCCAGGGGGGAATCGGAATTGAATTTTGTAGAAACAAGTAATCGCTACAGTCTCTTAAAGCATATTGTTTTCTTTTACATGATTTGGGCGCTTTCAGAAGTTGTTCTTTTTCCCATTTTGAGAATGAAGGGAGTTATTTTTAGTGATACGTTTGGACCAATTTGGAAAATAACGGTCTGGCTATTCCCAGTCGTTGCTATACTGAAGGCTGGTCGATATCCGGTATTGACTTATTTGAAGTTGAATTCCGGCAAGTGGCCGGCCATGCTGTGGAGCATACTGGGTGTTAGTTTTATTGCAGGCTATAATATCTTTATGCATGTGCTGTTTTATGGCAATAGGATGTTTTTGCCATGGCTTACGTTTACGCAGTGGCTGAATGCTGTATTTATCGCCGGAGTCGTTGAGGAGATATTATTTCGGGGATATTTCTTGCAAAAAATAGCGGAACATTTTTCCTTCTGGCAAGCGAATCTTTTAGTGGGCGTGTTGTTCGTGGGTATCCATTTTCCTATTTGGTATGTGAATGCTGATAAAATTGCGAATAATGCAGCTGCTTGGTCGCAGCTTATAGCGTTTATTTTCGGTTTTTCGCTCTTACAGGGCTGGTTGTTTCGGAAATCTGGCTCTATATGGCCGTGTATTATGATGCATATGACGAATAATTTTATGGCATTAGCGCTTGTTGGATAATAGCTAATTGATTGAAATCGAGTTGATGCTATCTTTATCAGCGAGTAGTTGAAGTTCCGTTTTTTACAATAAAATTACCGTGTTTTATTTTACAATGAGCTTAACGTTAAGACAGCGGCGTCTGATTCGTATGAATTAGGCGCTAATTTATTTTTAGGAGGTATGGATCATGGGAACGGCAATTGATTTTTTATATTTAAGTGAAACAGATATGATCAAAGCAGGCGTCATGGATATGCAAGGCTGTATTGATGCTATGGAAGAAATGCTGAAAACGATGGGTTCCGGCGACTATGTGATGGGTGGAGCTAATCGTAACTCCCATGGAGTTATGGTTACTTTTCCAGAGAGTTCCTCATTTCCGAACATGCCTGTTAACGGACCGGATAGAAGATTTATGGCAATGCCGGCTTATTTGGGAGGAAATTTTGATATGGCTGGCGTTAAATGGTATGGCTCGAATGCAGCCAACCGCGCTAAGGGACTGCCACGGTCGATTCTTATGCTGATCCTGAATGACAAGGATACCGGTGCACCGATAGCTTTCATGTCCGCTAATATTTTGAGCGCTTATCGTACCGGTGCCATCCCTGGAGTAGGTATCAGGCACTTGGCCAGAAAGGATGCCAGGGTAGTGGCTATTGACGGGCCGGGCGTAATGAATAGAACGCTTTTAAAAGCTTGCATGTGTGAGCGTCCTCAGGTTGATACCTTAAAAATTCACGGCCACGGTCAGACTTCAATTGATAAGTTTATTGCCTATGCTAAGGAAAATTTTCAGCAAATCAAGACTATAGAAGTGTGCGATACGTTGGAAGCAGCAGTCAGAGACGCCGATATTATCAGTACTGCCACTTCTGGCACTGTAGGTTCAGCGTCCTATCCTTATATCAAAGAAGCCTGGCTGAAGCCAGGAGCAATGGTATGTCTGCCTGCCAACGGACGCTTCGATGATGAATTTGTCTTAAACCGTGCTAAAAATGTAGTGGATAATATCCAATTGTATAAAGCATGGCAAGAGGAAATTCCCTATCCGGCCTATGAGGAAATTGGTATTATGGGTGTGCGGTATATGGATATGCTTCACGAAGGAAAGATGAAGGACGGACAGATTGATGATCTGGGTGATATTTTGATGGGTAAAAAACCGGGACGCAGGGATGACGAGGAAATCATTCTGTATTCGGTTGGGGGCATGCCGACAGAAGACGTGGCTTGGGGAACAATCATTTACCGCAATGCATTGAAAAAAGGCATTGGCGTCAAGCTCAATTTGTGGGATAAACCGGCGATGGCGTAACGAGGATGGGAGTCAATGGTATGAACATGAGAATAACAGAACACCCGATACTGGGTAAAATCGAAAAAGGACAATTAGTGAAGTTCACCTATAATGATACGGAACTTATGGGGTATGAGGGCGAGCCGATTTCGGCCGCCCTCCGGGCTGCCGGTGTCATGGTACATCGCCATACGGCAAAATTAGGCGAGCCGCGCGGTGTATTTTGTGCGATTGGCCGTTGTACGGATTGCGTCATGGTTGTAAATGGAAAACCTAATATAAGAACCTGTATAACACCACTGACAGCGGGGATGAGCGTGCAAACACAATATGGTAATGCCGTAAATCCGAATGGAAAGCGGAGGGAAAGGTATGAAAAGATATGATTTAATTGTTGTGGGCGCAGGTCCAGCCGGTCTTTCCGCCGCGATTGAAGCTGCTCAATGTGGCTTAAACACTGTGGTGTTTGACGAAAATGCCAACCCGGGCGGGCAGCTTTTTAAGCAGGTTCACAAATTTTTCGGTTCTAAGGAGCATAAGGCCAAGGTACGCGGGTTCCGCATCGGCAGCGAGCTTCTGGCGGAAGCTCAGAAACTTGGGATCGAGGTTGTTTTAAAAGCTACCGTGGTAGGGCTCTTTCCTGATAAGGAGATCACTGTACGTGTTGATGACACCATACGCCATTACAAAGGGGATACGATTGTTGTAGCTACTGGTGCAGCAGAAAATGTCGTACCGTTTCCGGGCTGGACCTTGCCCGGTGTCATTGGCGCGGGTGCCGCGCAGACTATGATGAATCTGCAGGGAATTGTTCCCGGCAAAAAAATACTGATGCTGGGCTCTGGCAATGTCGGATTGGTAGTTAGTTATCAACTTATGCAAGTGGGCTGCGAGGTGCTGGCATTGGTTGATGCCGCGCCTAAAATAGGCGGCTATGGCGTGCATGCCTCCAAGCTTGCGCGCATGGGCGTACCGTTTTACGTGTCTCATACGATCATGAAGGCGGAAGGCACGGATCATGTCACCGGTGTTACGATTGGGGAAGTAGATAAAGACTGGAAGATAGTTCATGGAACGGAACGGCATTTTGATGTAGATACCATCTGTATGGCTGTCGGCCTTTCACCGATGGCGCAGCTTTTCAAAATGGCTGGTTGTCAAATGGAGGATAGCGCTTTAAAAAGTGGCTATGTTCCGGTTTGCAATGAATATGGCGAAACCAGTATACCTGGGGTTTTTGCGGCAGGCGATGTGTCCGGCGTGGAAGAAGCAAGTTCCGCGATGCTTGAAGGCCGTATGGCCAGTGTGGCGGCAGCGGAGTACTTGGGGTTTATTACTAAGGCAGAACTGGCGGAAAAGGCTCGGAAATTGAAAGGTGCTTTGCAGAGTTTGCGCGAGGGAATGTTTGCTGTGGAAAATCGGGATAAAATTCTCGATAAAACTGAAGAAGGCTATGATATATCCAAACATCTCTTAAAAACCGGCTTTTTCCTGGAAGAGGAGTTGGCTAAGTATCCAGGTGTCACAAAACAAAACGGTATTCATGCGGTCATTGAATGTTCGCAGAATATTCCCTGCAACCCCTGCCAGGATGCCTGTCCGAAAGGTTGCATCCAAATCGGGGCCAAGATTACTTCTCTGCCGGTTATGGATGAAGGAAAAACCTGCAATGGCTGCGGCTTGTGCGTGGTATCCTGTTCCGGTCAGGCTATCTTCTTGGTGAATGAAGAATATGAGGATGGCTATGCCAGCGTTACTATGCCATATGAAATTTTGCCGCTGCCAGCCCGAGGGGATAAAGGCTGGGCACTTGACCGCAGTGGAGAAAAGGTGTGCCAGGCTGAAGTAGTAAGTGTGAAGACAGCACCAGCTTTTGATCATACACATTTACTTACTATCAAAGTGCCTCAAGACATGGCCATGAAAGCAAGATTTTTTAAAGGAGGCAGCTTTTATGCCTAAGATGCAGGATAGGTCGCGGAATATTGGCGCATTTGTGCCAGCAGGCGATGATGATTTGCTGATTTGCCGTTGTGAAGAAATTACTAAGGGGGAAATCCGGCGTGCCGTGCATGACGGCATGTTTACTTTGACGGAAATTCGGCGGTATTTGCGTACTGGCATGGGGCTTTGCCAGGGACAGACCTGCGGCAGGCTCGTCAAGGGTATTGTAGCCAGAGAACTAGGGATATCTCCGGCGGAACTGGAGCCGGCTGTTTCCCGGGTACCCATGCGCCCCATAGAAATGAAGGTATTCGGCAGTGAAACGGAGGCGGAGGGGCATGCATAAAACGGCGGATACGATTGTCATTGGCGGTGGTATTATCGGAGCGGCAACGGCCTGCTATTTAGCGCGTAAAGGTGCGGATGTGCTCGTTTTAGAGAAAAATGCCCATATCGGTGACGGCGGTTCCAGCCGGAATGGGGGCGGCGTCCGCCAGTCCGGGCGTGATCCACGCGAACTGCCGTTGGCCATGTATGGCATCCGGAATTTGTGGCCGTCACTGTCTGATGAGCTTGGGATAGATGTGGAATATGTACAGGAAGGCAATTTGCGGCTTGGAAAAACTCCAGAACATCTCCGGATTTTGCAGGGATTGACAGAACGCAGCGTGGCAGCCGGCTTGGATGTCCGCATGATTGACGGAGCAGAGGCAAAAGAAATTTGCCCGTATCTTTCGGAAGAGGTAGTTGGTGCCAGTTGGTGTCCGACGGACGGACATGCCAATCCGCTAGTGACTACGCTTGGCTATTATCGTAAAGCCCGGCAGCTTGGTGCCCGGTTTATTACTGGGGAAAAGGTGCTGCAGCTTAAGAAAATCAAGGGCAGGGTGCGTCAGGTCGTTACTGAAACTGGGGTATATGAAGGTAATAACATAATTGTAGCGGCTGGCTTTGAGAGTCGTGAAATCCTGTCCAGTGTGGGCATTGATGTGCCAATGACCCGAATTACGCTGGAAGTGCTGGTAACAGAAGCGCAGCCTCAGATGTTCGGGCAAATGCTGGGGACGGCTATGGCCGATTTCTACGGGCATCAGTCCAAGCATCATGGTTCGTTTGTGTTTGGCGGAACATCCGGCTTTGAGCATACCAACAAAGATCATGGCATGCCGGTGACGGCCAGTATTTCGGCACCTTGTATTTGCCGCGGGATTATAAAGTATGTCCCGATCTTGGAGGATGTCAAGATTGTGCGTACGTGGGCCGGCTGGGCGGATATTTCCGTTGACGGTATTCCGGTGATCAGCCATGTCGAAGAGGTGCCGGGGTTGATTGCCGCCTGCGGTTTTACCGGTCATGGCTTTGGCATTGCGCCGATAGTAGGACTTTTGTTGTCACAAATGGCCAGTGGCGAGAACCCGGTGTTGGATATAAAGGAATTTCGCTACGATCGTTTTAAAACAAAAATTTAACAGAACGCATAGTTTGCTAGGCTTATTGACAGGGCGGCAGCGGCTAACTATAATGAGTTTACAGGTACGCAAAGAAGCGGTGCAGCTTTTGCGTACCTGTTTTATTTTAGGAGGAAGTTATTATGCGAGAACAGCTGGACTTTATCAAAACCATTCAGCCATACTTTGTTATGGAAACATCCCGCTTTACTCAATTTGTGCTGGGGCAGTATGGTATTTCCCATTTTTATGAGTATGCAGCCGATCGGAATGGTCTGGATAGAGTGGTTGTTCCTGATGGCTGCATAGATATTATTTTTTCTTATGGCCGAAATGTTCTTGATTCCGACGTCTGCGGCACTGTACTGGAATATCGGCGGATGACAAGGAAAGCGTCTCAGGTTTATTTTGGCGTACGTTTTTTTTCGGGCTTTTGTCCACCGCTTATTGATGGCCGGTTTAAAGAGTTTGTGGGACGTGAAGTTAGTTTGCAAGAGGTTATAAAAGAACCAGCATTACTGGTAAATATGGTTACAGCGCGTAATTTTTCATCCCGCATTCAGACCTTTATGAAAGTTTATCAAAACTTTGCAGTAAAACCTACAGATAGCAGCATGGAAAGGCTGCTGCAGGCTGCAACAGCCATGATTTACAAATCGCACGGTGAAATCCGCATTAAAGAGTTGGAGGAACGCACGGGTTATACCGCGCGCTACATCAACAAACTATTTGATGAAGAAATTGGAATCAATCCTAAGAAACTTTGTCTGATTATTAAATTCCAGCGTCTATTGACGGCTTTGCATTCTCCGAAAGTTGGGACGATTGCTAAACTTGCAGCAGAGCATGGTTATTTTGATCAAGCGTACTTAATTAAGGAGTTTAGCAGATACACAAATATGACGCCGAAACAGTACTTTAGAATGATTCATGATTCGGGCTATAATGAGCGCGTAATCACCATCGGCGGCGTTGCAGGCTGATGCATGGGTAAATTGGCTATACTGCAGAGCTGTGAGCATGGATGCTTTAATAGCCATCCTTTTGTTCCGATTTTTACAATATAAAAAGATACGTGTATAGTATAATGATCGTGAAAGAAACAATAGCTAACAGCATATGCGAAAAGGTAGACCTCAAGCATTTTCCGACTGCACAATGATGTGCACGGAAAAGTTTGAGGTCTTTGTGTTTCTTTCGGGATAATATCTGGCAGCAATAAGGGGAGGATAATTATGACCACACAATCAAATCTAAAAGGTATTCTGAATACGAAAGATATGGTTATTTATGGTTTAGTCTTTATGATCCCACTGGCACCGGCGGCAATGTATGGCACCTATCTTGGCCCATCTAGTGGGATGGTGGCTCTCTGCTATTTAATTGGGATGGTGGCGATGTTATTTACAGGATTAAGTTATCGTATAATGTCCAAAAAGTATCCGTTTGCGGGTTCGGTTTATCTTTATGTACAAAAAAGTTTGTCTCCTCATCTTGGCTTTTTGACCGGATGGTCCATTTTATTAGATTATTTTTTAATGCCTGCAACGGTTGTTATTATTGGCAGCTCATTTGGAAATTCCCTGATTCCGGATATTCCTCTTTGGGCTTGGTCACTGTTTTTTATTTTGTTCAGTACAATTACGAATATTTTGGGGGTCGAATGGCTGTCCAAGTGCAGTTGGGTCTTATTTGTACTGCAAATATTGGTTTTAATTGCATTTGTTATTTGTACTATTCAAGTGCTTGTTAATCATACTATTCACTTTAACACAATTTCACTTTATAATCCTGATGGGTTCCAAATTTCTGGTGTTTTACAGGCCACAGGGATTGTTATTTTGAGTTATCTTGGCTTTGACGCTATCAGCACCCTTGCAGAGGAGGCAATTCATCCGGAGAAAACGGTTGGACGTGCTATTATTTGGTCCATTTTAATAAGTGGCATCATTTTTTTTCTGACTACTTTTCTTGCAGGAATGGTCTATCCGGATTATCAGACTTTAAATCCAGATACTGCATTTCTGGATGTTGTCAATTTTGTTGGTGGCAAGTGGCTTACAACCTTTACTACGATTATTTTAATTACATCTTTTGGTATGGCAACTTGTCAAACCTCTCATGCAGCGGTAGCCAGGATATTGTTCGCAATGGGGCGCGATGGTGTGTTACCTAAAGCAATGGGGCGTGTCAGTGTAAAGTTTCAGACTCCCTATGTGGCAATAGCGTTTGTCGGGGCAATTATTACTCCTATCTCATTGCTTTGTTCACTGGACACGATTGCTACCATGGTTAGTTTTGGGGCATTGGTTGGATTTATTATGCTCAATTTTTCGATCATATGGAAATTTTATATCAAGGATAGGAAACTGCGTAGTGAAAAATCGGCTGCTTGGAAATATTTATTGTTACCGTTGATTGGACTCGCTGTTACTATGGGGATTTTTGTTAATCTTGATATGGAAGCGCATATAGTCGGTTTTTCCTGGCTTGCATTTGGCATTGGTTACTTATTTTTGGTTACCAGAGGCTTTAGTAATCCAGTACCTCAGATGGAATTAGGATAATTTTGCGGTAAGGTAACAGGGTTCATCTGGAGGATGGACTAGGAGTACGGTGTTTAGTGTGCTGATTCAAATAAGAGAAAGCGGCTGTTTGTCTAACAAATTGGACAAACAGCCGCTTTTGTCATTATCGGCTAAAGCCGATAACAAAAAAGCGAACAAAAATATGTTCGCTTCAAATGTAATATTTTTTATTGACTTTCAGGTTGATTATTGATATTATAAAGTTTACAACAATAATCACAAATAATTAATAATATCAATCAAACTATATCATAATTATCTATTGCTGTCAACAGTTTATTTCGGGAAAATTCTTTGAAATAGTATTTTCATGGAGGTGACCTAAAAGTGGCATTTGAAATTATGGGTGTATATTCATCGTTGATATTAAAACAGGCAGTAGCGGAAATAGAAAAATCTAATGCTTTTACCAGCCAGTTCGGATTAACTCTGTCCCACCATGATGCTGTTGAACTTGTTGAAACGCGCGAACTTGCTTTGAAGAGTAACGGACGAATCGAATTCGGAGGTGGTATCATCAATAAAATAATCAAGAAATTTTGTGATTCCCCTTATATTTCGATGCACAATTACGCCGAAACACTGCACGAGCTTACCGAAATATTTTATTTTTACAAAAATGAAACGCTAGATTTACTGAATGATGAAGAGTTGTTAAAGTTTATGAAAGACAGCTTTGACGGCAAATGTCAGGGATCAATAGAATTGCTTGCTGGAAGAGAGCTGGCTAATATGGCGCGTAATTTACGCTGCGGTTACGCTTTGGATTATTTGGAAAAATTGGCAAATGATGAGGTGGATGAAAATGACGAATATTGAAAAGCAACATATTATTAACGAAAATAATCTGAGCGCTGAATTCTATTTTACTTCACTTCTGCAAGAGACCTTTGCCTGTGGAATTTTATCTGAATCCAATATCGAAAAGATCCAGACGCAATGCCTGGAATTTTTGTCATTTAAAAGTGAGAGATACAACGGCGGTGAAAGTAGTTCGATAAGGGTGGAAGTTGCCGAAAACATTATGAAATCCAACCTTTACACTATCGGATTGTACTTAAAATCCTGGCCCGATGCTGACCGTGCTGTCAGTGCACTTAAAACTGTAACGATCCCTGAAATGTATCAAAAAGGCCGGGAAATCATCGATGACAAACTTCAAGCCGCAAAGCACAGCTATAAACTAGCTCAAGATAATAAACTGTACACCATAAACTATACCTATAATGCAACAATTAACGATAGTGGTATTGGAATCTTTTTTAAAGAATATAATCCAGATTATGAAGCTCACGAGTTTCCTGCATCCATTGATTATCAACTTTGTAATCCTGTTACTGATTTGGTGGGAGTTGAGTTTATTGAAAAATATCTTGAAAACTTATTTCTAGAAAATGAATTTTGCAATAATTTTGCAGCAGAGGATATCCATCATCTGCTTTGTGGATATGATGAGGGATATCAGGATTTGCTGATTAATATCTTTGAGCATGTTTTGACGGCAGCATTGGGCTGCTTGCTTGCTCGCCATAACGTGGTAAAATTAGATATTTCTACGGATGAAATTCAACTTCTGTATAATGAGTTGTCAACGTATAATGATCATTCACTGGCTTTGGCGGTTTATAAGGCTTCTGAGCAAGTATTCGAAGAACTTAATATTACAAGTCCTTCACTTCGGAGGTACATCGAAAAAAGCCTGCCCCAAATCACATCGAATATCGCGCAGGCAATCAAGACGAATAATCTTCACAAAGTCTTTGTATCTCCGTTCAATCCAGACTTAAAGCCCAGAATTAAGTTTTCATCCGGAGTGAAGATGGCCGATGAAGACTACCGGAATTTGATTGACGAATTGTTATTATGCCGATATTCACCGGATAAACTGGGGCTTATAAAGGAAAGAGTAAAATCCTTCGATGATTTGGAAGATATATTGTTTGATGCACACTTAAGCGGAGAAGAAATCAATTTGGTGTTTAGTGTTCTTGAAGATGTTGAGATTGCCGCACTCGTTAGCAGGCACCCATTCATATCGGATATTCAAGCGGTGGATTTGTCCGAAGCTGAACAGTCATTAAGGTTATATCTAAAAAACTATATTGACCGGCTTCCTCCCGATAGGCAAGAACAGGTTTTTGAAATAATGGCTCGTCTCGAAGAATCCATAGTTTAGTGTAGCCGATCCAAGTGTTTGCGGTACCTGCCCTTTGGGTATGAATGAGAAGGTATTCAGTGAACTGTGGCGAAGAAATATGGTAATTACCGTTTAATGGTTGGTTACACCCTGTTTGACAATTGATGCCATAGTATTATAATAAAGATGATTTTTTCGCAAAAGGAGGCCAAGAGTGATGACTGCTTTTTATCAAAGTTTACCGCGTGATGCAAAATCACCTATTTTTGTAGTTCGCTTAGCGCTGGATGGGATAGGTATGCCCTTTTTTAGAAAAGTGTATAGGAAAACCAACGTTGGAGCTCTTGACTGTATATAGCATAACTTATTTCATTATGTGAACAAAACGGGAAGACGCCGATTGGGCGTCTTTTTCTTTTTTAGGTGCAAAGTTGAGTTGCATTTTATAGAAGATATAATCAAGGAGGTAAAAAACATATGAAGACAGATTTTCACGCAATTGACCTGGAAAAATGGCCAAGAGCACAAACATATAATTATTTTACAGAAACAGTATCAACGCTTATTTATTCTATCAACGTAACAATGGACGTCGCAATCCTTAGAAATACATTAAAAAGCAAAGACTTGAAATTTTTTCCTGCATATCTTTACCTGGTGACCAGAGCTATTAGAAGACAACAAGAATTCCTTATGGCAATTCAAGATGATATGTTAGGATATTGGGATTGTCGAACTCCCTTTTATCCGATATTGCATGATGATGATAAAACAATAACATTTCTTTGGACAGAGTATGATGAAAATTTTGAGGTGTTTTATAAAAATTATCTTTCAGATATGGCACAGCATGGAAAAATTCATGGTATTATGTCATCAAAGGGAGCGCCACCTTCTAACAACTATATCATAGCTTGTGTTCCGTGGTTTACCTTTAATAGTTTATCTATGCATTTGCAAAATGCAAAGAATTATTATGCACCACTTTTTGAAGCCGGCGGATTTACTGAAACGAATGGTATAACTACGATGCCTTTGTCTATTACAGTTAATCATGCTGCAGTGGATGGCTACCATCTAAAGGTACTTTTAGAGGAATTGCAAAGAACAATGAACCATCCTGAAGAGTGGCTGTAATTGACTTTACTTGCTGCAGTTTTTTTAGGAGAATGGAGATTTTCGTGGCGTTGTGGTATCAGCATGGGCAAGTATGGTTAGTCTGGGACCAACTGAGATTCTTTTGGACCACAACTGTACATTCTCTTATATCATGACTTAAAAATAGAAAAGTGATATACTCGTCATATAATAGATCTGCGCTCATACAGACTAAAAGCTTGACTGGCAAATAGGGCCCAGCTTACGGGAGAGTATCGAGGCAATACCGTCGTATAGCAAGATATAATGGAAAGGAAATTATTATGAATTCAATACTCTTTGTAGCTCCTTTTGGAGAATTAGCAGGACTGGCTGAAACAGTGATCAAGAAAATGGGACTGTCTATACAAGTTATTGTTGCCTCCAATGAAAGCGCAGTTACTGCCGTTAAGTCCTATCCTGAAAAAACGATATTGATCAGCCGCGGTGGCACAGCTTATGACCTGAGAAAATTGCCGGAACGGACCGTCGTAGAAGTAAGTGCTTCTTTTAGCGATATACTGCCTACGTTGGAAGAAGCCATATTTTCCGGTTATAAAAAGATTGGCATCGTGACCAATGATAACATCATCGATAACATCGTAAAGGACTTTTCTTTTGACAGTGTGAGCGTATGGCATCGGCCATGTAAAAATCATGCGGAGATACGGAATATGATTGCTAAACTGCATGATGAGGGTGTTCAGTATATTATTGGATGCCATCAGGCTGTGAAAAAGGCGCAGGAATTACACTTGGCAAACGCCTATATCAACTCCGGTAAATTGTCTATCGTGAAGGCAATTAACGAGGCCTTGAAAATCGAGCAGACAAAAAAAATGGCGCAATTCCAAATGGAACGTGTGAATGCTGTTATCAACAATATTCAAGAAGGCATTATTATTTTTGAACAAAATCATGAACCGGTATTTTTCAATACGCTGGCTAATAACGTATTTAATGAAGAATCCAAAGATGACTGGTATGAACGGATATTGAATCAGTCTCCGAATTTTGGCGAGAGCAAACTGATAACGATAGGGGATAATAAGGTATTAATGAAAGGCATTCCTTTGGATATCAATGATAATAAGAACGATGTGTTTATTTTTCAGGAAGTTAGTAATATAGAGAAACAGGAACGTGAGGTTCGGTTATCAACATATCACAAAGGATTCTATGCTAAAGCCCATTTTAGCAATATCTTTACAGCTTCGCTTAGAATGAAATCAATTCTCGAACGGGCGGAAAAATTTGCCAAGACTGATTCCAATGTGCTGATTTATGGCGATACGGGCACCGGAAAGGAAGGTATTGCCCAAAGTATTCATAATGCGAGCCGACGGGCTGCTCAGCCTTTTGTTTCTGTCAATTGTGCTTCTTTACCGCCAGGCCTTGTTGAAAGCGAATTATTCGGGTATGTTGACGGAGCTTTTACGGGAGCTCGCCGCTCCGGCAAACCTGGGCTCTTTGAAATGGCCCATCAGGGAACGATTTTTCTCGATGAGATTGGCGAATTGCCCTTAGATATTCAGGGACGACTACTACGGGTGTTGCAGGAAAAAGAAGTCATGCGTATTGGCGATGATAAGATCATTCCTCTCGACATACGGGTTATATGTGCGACAAATAAAAATTTGCATACATTGACGAAGGAAGGAAAATTCCGGTATGATCTGTATTACCGTATCAATGTACTGCGCATCAAGCTGCCGTCGTTGAAGGAGCGTCGCGAAGACATCTTGCCCCTTCTCGAATTTTATCTTCAGCAATTCAGTCATCATGAGAAACGTATTCACATCACGCCTGCAGCGAGAGAAAAATTTTTGCAATATCAATGGCCTGGTAATATACGTGAATTGAAAAATGTGGCAGAGGTACTTGCTTTTGATAATGCCGACATTACTCCCCGGCAATTAGACGATTTGCTGGAGAATGACGAAATACAAGAAACATCTGTTATGGATAGCGACAATGATACCATTACCTTTTCAGCCGATATGTCTTTTAAAGATATGGAAAAAGAAATATTGGCCCAGCTCATGGAAAAACATACTCCGGAAGAAGTCTGCGCCAGGCTGGGCATCAGCCGGGTGACCTTATGGCGTAAAACAAATGGTGTTCAGAAAAGAAAAATATGAAATTCAAAAATGAAACAAATAGTGACAATTAAGTGAAAACCCATTGAAAAAAATCCGTTGAATTTTTTTCAATGGGTTTTTTTATTTTTTAAATACCGTAAATATAGCGACATTAGATAATAAAAATTGCGAATTTTTATGAATCGAAAGATGATTGGCATAAAAATTGCAGACATATATTGGTGTCCGGAACAGATTTATTTTATAGCAGAAGCTGTAGCTTTTTTGATTTAATAATATTCGTAAGCAGAAAGGTGTGTATCAATATGAAAACAATCATCATCAACCATCCTGGTGAGGTGGAAATTATAGAAACGGAAAAGCCGTCTGCCAAACCGGGTGAAGCCTTGCTAAAGGTATTGTATGGCGGCATTTGTGGCAGTGATTTGGGAACCTATCGTGGAACCTTTGCGTATGCCGATTATCCCCGTATTCCCGGTCATGAATTTTCTGCAGAAATTATTGAAATTGGCCCCAATGACAAGGGATTAAAGCCAGGAATGATCGTTACGTGCAATCCCTATTTTAATTGCACGAAATGCTATTCTTGCCAGCGGGGGCTGTTGAACTGCTGCGAACATAATGAAACGCTGGGGGCGCAGCGGGACGGGGCATTTTCCGAATATATTACTATGTCGGTTGAACGAATCTATGACGGCAAAGGATTGCCTGCGAAAACGTTGGCATTGATTGAACCATTCTGTATTAGCTATCATGGCGTAAGTCGTGCTCACATCAAACAAGGGGACAAAGTCCTTGTTATCGGTGCTGGAACAATCGGCGTGCTGGCAGCGGTGGCGGCCAAATCCAAAGGAGGCGAAGTGTACATTGCCGATATTGCTCCCCAGAAAGTGGAGTATGCGGTCAAAACGTTCGGCTTGGCTGGCGGAATCTTTAATGATTCAACCGACAACTTCGTACAAAAATGCATGGATACGATCCATGGAAACGGGTTTGATGTAGCCATTGAAGCGGTCGGTATGCCCGGGACTTTCCAGAACTGCATTGATGTGGCGGCTTTTGGCGGTAAAATAGTTCTTATCGGCGTAGGCAAAAAAAATCTCGATTTTAACTTTACGTTGTTGCAGAAGAAGGAATTGAATGTATTTGGCTCCCGCAATGCACTGAAAGAGGATTTCCTGGAATTAATCGACTTGGTCAAAAACGGTACCGTTGATTTGCAAAAAATTATTACAAATACCTACAAGTTTGACGATGCGGCTAAGGCTTTTGAGGAGTTTGATAAAAACGCAGCGAACATGTTGAAGGTAATGATTGAATTTTAGGTGTCGCCAAGCAATTTGAAGAAGAAAGATTGAAGGGAGATACATTTGTATGAAAAATGTAAGTGAATTATATAAAAGAACGCCCCGTCCGATCAAAGTGATGCAGTTTGGGGAAGGAAATTTTCTGCGTGCTTTTGTCGATTACGGCATTGATGTTGCCAATGAAGAATTGGGCTTTAACAGCAATGTGGCCATCATCGTTCCGATTCCGAATAAGCCGGCTGGTTTTGCCAAACAGGACAACATCTACACGGTATGCCTGCGCGGCCAGAAAGATGGCAAGCCGTACAAGGAAAACCGCGTTGTCACCTGCGTGGAAAAAGTCTTGGGCGCTTACGAAGACTATGAAGAATTCATGGCTCTGGCTCATCTTGACACGCTCGAATTCATCGTTTCTAACACGACCGAAGCCGGTATTGTTTTTGAAAGTGGCGACAAGCTGGAAGACTGCCCGCCGAAGACCTACCCGGCTAAATTGACGAAGTTTTTATATGAACGGTACACATTCTATCAGGGTGCGGCAGACAAGGCGTTGACCATGCTGCCAGTCGAACTGATTGAAAAGAACGGCGAAAATCTGAAAAAATGCGTTTCCCAGTATGCCGATCTGTGGCACCTGGAAGGCGGCTTCAAAACCTGGTTGGAAAGGGACTGCATCTTTGCCGGCACTCTCGTAGACCGGATCGTTACAGGCTATCCCCGTCAGGAGGCTGCTGATCTGTGCCAGGAACTAGGCTACGAAGATGAACTCCTGGATAAAGCCGAACCGTTCGGACTCTGGGTTATTGGCGATGCGCGCGTAGCGGAAAAGCTTAAGGTTTCTTCATCTAAATGGGATGTTGAATTTACGGATCAGTTGGAAATCTTCAAAGAACGGAAAGTACGTATTTTGAACGGTGCTCATACGTCTATGGTGCTTGGCGCCTACCTGGCAGGGATGGATTATGTTGGCCAGTGTATGGCGGATCCGGTCATCCGTACGCAGCTCGATCAGTCCGTATTCGGCGAAATTGTGCCGACGGTCCACATGCCGCAGGAAAAAGCGGAAGCATTTGCTAAAGCAGTATTCGAACGGTTTGAAAATCCGTTTGTTAAACATGCGCTTCTGTCCATTTCTTTGAACTCTATCTCTAAGTGGCGGGCTCGCGTACTGCCGAGCTTTAAGGACAGTCTTGCCAAAACGGGCAAACTGCCAAAATGGCTGACCTATTCTTTTGCTGCACTCCTGGCCTTCTATGGCACGGAAAAAGCCGGCGACAACTGTCTTATCGGCGAACGCGGCACGGATACCTATGAAATCCATGACGATGCGGATAAACTGGAATTTATTCGCCAGCATGCCGGTCTGTCCACGGCAGAATATGCTAAGGCCGTTATGAGCCAGGTCAATTTCTGGGGTGAAGACCTGACAACGATCGCCGGCTTTGCCGATGCTGTCATCGCGCATCTCGACCATATGGCCGAAGTAGGTGCCAAAACACACATTGAAGAACTTGGCAAACAAGCCTGAGGAGAACGGTATGAAGAAGATATGCAAAATTAATCCCAAAGACAATGTTGCTGTTGCCGTCGATCGTATCGCCAAGGGCGATACGATCACGGTGAACAGCCAGACAATCATTGTGCGGGAAGATATTCCCGCAGGGCACAAGGTCGCTGTCTGTGATATTGCTCAGGAGGCGGACGTCGTCAAATATGGTTTTCCAATCGGGATGGCGAAGATGGCGATTATCCAGGGCAGCTGGGTGCATACGCACAATGTCAGGAGCAAGCTTGGCAGTCTCTTGGAGTACACGTATGAACCGGAAAAGGCGGACCGGGAAGAATTGGCAGGTAGTAAGCACTATGAATTCCTGGGCTACCCGCGTTCGGATGGTACGGTAGGCGTCCGCAACGAAGTGTGGATCATCCCGACGGTTGGCTGTGTCAACGGTATCGCCCGGGCTATTGAGGAACAGGCCCAGACTTATAAGACGGAACACATTGACGGCATCTATGCGTACAGCCATCCTCATGGCTGTTCCCAGTTGGGTGATGACCAGCTGAACATGCAGAAAATCCTGAGCGGTCTGGTACACAACCCCAACGCCGGTGCCGTCCTTGTACTGGGGCTTGGCTGTGAAAACAACCAGATTTCTCTCCTGAAGGAAGTGCTTGGTGACTATGATGCACAGCGGGTGCAATTTCTTGTCTGCCAGGAAGTAGAAGATGAAATCGCAGTGGGTACGGCAATCGTGAAGGAATTGTGTGCTTATGCTAACCAGTTTTACCGCCAGACCTGTGATGCATCGCAGCTGACGATCGGCCTGAAATGCGGCGGTTCCGACGGCTTTTCCGGAATTACGGCCAATCCCTTGGTCGGAGAAATTTCCAACCGGCTCATCGCTGCCGGCGGTACCTCGATTTTGACGGAAGTGCCGGAAATGTTCGGTGCCGAAACCTTGCTCATGAACCGGGCACGTAATGAGGAGGTGTTCCGCAAGACCGAATTACTTATCAATAACTTCAAGGAATACTTCATGCGTTACGGCGAAAAAGTCGATGAAAATCCATCGCCAGGCAATAAAGCCGGCGGAATTACAACGCTGGAAGATAAATCGCTGGGGTGCGTGCAAAAAGGCGGCCGGGCGATCGTGGAAGACGTATTGGATTATGGCGGCCAGGCTGTAAAAAAAGGCCTGAATCTGCTGCAGGCACCTGGCAACGACTTGGTGGCAGCCAATGCGCTGGCGGCAGCGGGAGCCCATCTGGTATTGTTTACGACTGGAAGGGGTACGCCCTTTGCCTGTCCGGTGCCGACGATCAAGGTGGCGAGCAACAGCTATTTGGCTGGGTTCAAGAAGAATTGGGTCGATTTTGATGCCGGCTCGCTGGTACACGGAGAAACGATGGATGAAGCGGCAAAACGGTTTTTCCAATATATCCTCGACGTGGCGTCGGGAAAGGAACATGCCAAATCAGAAAAACTGGATAAGCATGAACTAGCTATTTTCAAAGACGGCGTAATATTATAAATCGCCATATTATGCGTGCTCATTGGTGGCAAGGATAGAATAAAAAGAAGGTTTCCAATTGTAGAATATAGAGGATCCAGTAATTTAAGGAAAATTAAGGGTGGTTGTAAAAATGCCAACTGAAATAAAGCATTGGTAGAGAGGAAGATGGCATGTCTGTCAGTATGTTGACAATGATCGAATTGGCTGGTATAATTTTAATTCCGAAATGCGTGAGGCGAACCATGTTGGTTTGAATCGGATTCCGGAACCGAATAATAACAACTGATAATTAGTTGACATAAGTTAAGTAATCTGATACAATAGGAAATCCAGAATGGCGATATGGCCAAGTGGTAAGGCTAAGGTTCGCAAGACCTTAATTCCCTAGTTCGAATCTGGGTGTCGCCTCCAATGTTTGCCTGAAATGAAATGTTATCTTAGCTATGTCCATACAAAGAGACGGCATTTTGGGCTCCGGTAAAAATCCAGTCAGCTTTAGAAACGGAAAATTGCGGTACTGCGTTAGGCAGTATTGAGGAAAGTCCAGACTGCCACGACCTGTGATGGCCGTAATGTTCGTGCCCATCGCAAGATGGGGCAGAGCTTAGCTCTGACGAC
This sequence comes from Pelorhabdus rhamnosifermentans, assembly GCF_018835585.1. Classification (NCBI taxonomy): domain Bacteria; kingdom Bacillati; phylum Bacillota; class Negativicutes; order Selenomonadales; family Sporomusaceae; genus Pelorhabdus; species Pelorhabdus rhamnosifermentans. Next base: position 103,508 of record NZ_JAHGVE010000006.1, on the reverse strand, counting down.
GATGAAATCGACTCACGTAGTTGAAAGTAATCATAAAGTGCACAGAGAGTGAGTAGGTTGGTGACAACCTAGTGAAAAGCGGTAAACTCCACGAGGCAGAAACCCAAATTTCGGTAGGGGAGCTTCCTGTAGGGAATACGAACCAAAAGGAAGAACGCTGTATTAGCGTTAGATAGATAATTTTCTAAAACAGAAACTGGCTTATGGTTTCTAAAGAAGGCTGTTTTGATATAGAGACTCCGTAGCTCAGCTGGATAGAGCGTTTGACTTCGAATCAAAGGGTCGCAGGTTCGAATCCTGCCGGGGCCACCAACTTTCTTATAAACGGGCGATTAGCTCAGCTGGGAGAGCGCCTGCCTTACAAGCAGGATGTCGGCGGTTCGATCCCGTCATCGCCCACCAAAATTTCTAGATAACGTGTCCTGTCACGGCGAAGATCGTTGATCCAAATCTGATCAGGTTCGTCATAATATAGTCATGCGGAAGTAGCTCAGTGGTAGAGCATCGCCTTGCCAAGGCGAGGGTCGCGAGTTCGAATCTCGTTTTCCGCTCCATAAAATTAACGGCAAACCAAATCGTAAAGAGGCTGTCTCGAAATAGGTTTTTTAACACCTGTTTGAGGCAGCTTTTTTTGTATGGTTCGTCCTCCTTTTCCCTGAATTCCCTCTCCCGCCTGATGATCGCAGTTGCATGGGCGATTAGGGCATTAATCACAAGGTTATCCACAACTATAGGTACGAAACATTGGGTTATAAACAGGCTTATCCACATTATCCACAATGCCAAGTAAAACAGCATTGTGGATATGTGGATAAAAATACAGCGCTGCATACTGGATTAGCCTTGGGAAAAGAGTGCATCCGTAGAGTGGACAGTCAATGGGATTTTTCAATTTATGATTCTTGAAAGAGGAATTTAGGCGAAAAATCGGGAAATAAGTCAAGATTGACTGTTTTATTTGATTATAAGGAATTTTATTTGTCTATGCTGATTGTAAAATAGCTGCTGAAATTAAGGATGATACAGAACAAGGAGAACTTTGATGGATGATAAATGTTTAAAAGCCATTCCAGAAACAACTTATTTATCAGCTGGAAATGTGCGGCGCTACCGGGGAATTTTGCACTATTTTTATGTTCAGCATGAAAAAATGCGTCAATACCTCTTCCCTGAAGATGTTTATCAGTATTTGAGACAGGATGAAGTTTTTGCCGATTATACGGAAGATGAGTTGCAGCAGGATTTGAAGCAGCTTGTGGAATGGAAAAATCTTATTCCACGTCAGGAAACAGGCCGCGTGATGACAATAGAAGATTTTAAACGAAAAAAATTCCGTTATCAGTGTACGCCTTATACAGTGGAAATTGAGCGCATGGTTGAGCATCTTTATGAAATAGGTAATTCTTTTGGCGGATCACTGGAAACGACGATGTTCGACAGATTGTTTCAGTCCCTGTCACGATTTCAGGAGGAGGCTAAAACCGGACAGGGATCAGAACTGAATCAGGCCTGGGAAGATGTGTATTCGTATTTTAAAAAGATCGTACAAAGTGCTTCTGATTATTTAGCCCATTTGAAAAGTGAGAAAGTAGAAGAACGGATGATGACCGAGGCTTTTCTGGTTTATAAAGATTCCTTTGCCGATTATTTGCGTAAATTCATTTTAGGTTTGCAGCAGGTTTCTTATAATATTGAAAGCATTTTGCGTAATTTTGAAACGGAGGTTTTTGAGCGGGCCGCACAGGAGCTTGCCAGTTATCAGCTGTCGATTCCGCGACTGGAGGAAACGTTGAGTCATGAGGAATTTGTACTCAAGTATCAGGACCAGTGGCAAAGCTTGCGGGACTGGTTTTTGGGTATTCCGGGCCGGGCCAGTGAACTGACATCATTGGAAAATGAAACAACAGAAACGATTCGCCGCATTACCCGCTTTGTACAGCGAATTGGTGAGAAGCAGCAAAATGTACGCAATCGTTATAAGGATTATCTTCATCTTGCCACCTGGTTTGCACAAGAGAACAGCATTGCTGAGGCGCATGCCCTGTCGGCAATGCTGTTTGGCTTGTCTCAGGTCCGGCATGTTTTTGCCGATCAGGCGGAAAGTGAAAATATGTACCAGTCGGTCTGGCAAGTGGCTCCTATGAAGATTACGGTGAAACCGCGTACAAATACTTATCGGGAGAAACGGCGTCCAGGGGCTGTTATAGGACGCGCGGCGGAGAAAACTGCTGCTTTGGAGCAGTACTTGGCTGAACGGCGCCGGGAGCAGGAACTGATTGACTCCATCATTGAGAACAACCGGATTGTCATCGCTCAGTTGCCTGTGCAGGAACCGTTTATTCGGAAAACTTTGTTGGCGTGGATCGGTAAATGTATGGCTAGTCAAAATCACACCGCGAAGACGGAACAGGGCCGGCAAATTCGTCTGGTCAGGCAAAGTGATGCTTCGATTACCTTGACGTGTTTAGATGGCCGGCTGACGTTGCCTGATTTTGTTATTGAAGTATTATCCTAGCGGAGGGGTACGTAATGCAACAGGAAAAAATATTAACTTTTGACGATACGGATCGGGAAACAGCGGCTCAATTGCTTGAAAAATATTGGGTGATTCGGGACAGGGAGCCTGAACTGTATCAGCAAATTCGTGAGCGGGAACAGATGCTGCGCAATTACTTTTTCGATAAATGCGGTTTTTATCTCTTGGTTCATAAGGATTTTGCCAAACTTGAAAAAATTCCGGATCAAGCCGAAAGCTGGATGGGCTTTTCCGAATTGGAAAAACCCCGGGACTATGCCTTGCTGTGTTGTCTGCTGGCGTATCTTGAAAATAAAAGTATTGATGAACAGTTTCTGCTGAGCGATTTGTGTGAGGCGTTACCTGTCTTGTATCCGGTTAACGATGAGACGGACGACTCGGAAATCAACTGGGAAAGTTATGAATGGCGCCGGACTCTTGTTCGTGTCTTGAGTTTTGCCTGTGATCAGGCTATCTTGAGCCGGGTGGACGGAGAAATAGGCGGTTTTTCCGGCAGTCAGGAACAGGAAGTATTGTTTGAGGTGCCGAGTCTGTCCCGCTATTTTCTGCGTTCTTATCCCAAGGATTTATTTCAGTATGCCGATAAGAATGAACTGATTCAAGCCGAACGGGCCGATGATGAGAATCAGAAAACCGGCCGGACGCGCCGTAATCGTATTTATCGTCAATTGTTATTGACGCCTTCTTATGATAAGGGGGAGGCTCAGGAGGACGACTTTTTGTATTTGCGCAATCGGCGCAATCGTCTGCTCGATGATATTGCTGCTCATACGTTGTTTGCGTTTGAATTATATGAACAGGTGGCCATGCTTACCTTACCGGAAAAACGGGTTTTTGCGACCGTGTTTCCTGATCAGCGGGCTGTATCTGATGTGCTGCTTCACTTTGCCCGCTATGTTCGGGCCACGGTAGAAGATGGCGTGAATGTGCCGACAACGGAAGGCCGGGTGATTTTGACGCCTGCTGAATTTGAGCGGCTGCTGCTTCTTTGCAAAGAACAGACCGATCATGGCTGGAGCAAGGAAGTGCGCACATGGTCGTTAGCTAAATTATCACAGCAAGTTCTTCAGGAACTCGTTGAGTGGAAGTTTGCTCATATTGAGGAAGAAACAGGCATGGTTTGTTTGCGTCCTTCTCTGGCACGGGCCGTGGGGCAATATCCAAAAGATTATCGACAGGGAGTGGACGGGCATGGGAATGAATAAATGGCAAATCAATCGGGCCGGGTTGTTTAATTTTTGGTACTACGATCAGGGAGAATTCCAATTTTCCGCTGGCAAATTGTTATTGCGCGGTTTAAATGGTTCGGGTAAATCGGTAACCATGCAGAGTCTGGTTACGGTGCTGCTTGACGGCAAAATTTCCGCTAACCGCCTGGACCCTTTCGGCTCACGTGACAGGCGGATGGAGGATTATTTATTGGGAGAACGGGATGTGGTGGACCGCGAGGAGCGGACAGGCTATCTTTATTTGGAATATAAGCGGCAAAATAGCGATCAGTATGTGACAACAGGTATTGGTCTGCGGGCTAAACGCGGATCAGCACTGGATTTTTGGGGCTTTATCGTGACAGACAGCCGGCGGGTGAATCGGGATCTTTTGCTGTATAAAACAGAATATAGCGCGGTGGACGGCAAGGAAGAAAAGATCCCTTTAACCCGTCCGGAGTTGGAGCGGCTGATTGGTACAGGCGGTCAGGTTGTTCGCAGTCAGCGTGAGTATATGAATCTCGTTAATAAATATGTTTTTGGCTTTTCTTCATTGGATGCTTATAAAGATTTGATGGAACTTTTGATTCAACTGCGCAGTCCGAAGTTGTCCAAGGATTTTAAACCCAGTGTCATTCATGAAATATTGACGGATTCGTTGCCGACATTAACGGAAGAAGAACTGAGACCCTTATCGGATGTTATTGAAAACATTGAGCAGACAAAACAGCAAATCGATCAATTGGAGCGGGACCGCAGTGCTTTGCAACGGCTGAGCCGCCAGTACGATGCTTATAATCTGTTTATTTTGGTTCAGAAGGCCGATGAACTCACCCGGGCCTCGCAGCGGTTCAATCGTTCCGAACAGTCCCGTCGTACTTGTTTGAAAGAACAGCAGGAAAAAGTCAGCCGATGTCATGAGCTTGCTGAAGATCTTACTGCGCTGGAGCGGCTGGAAGCTGTTTTGCGTCAGGAAGAAACAGAGCTCAAGGATCATGATGTGTTCAAAATGGAGAAACAAAAGCAGTCAGTCGCGGAAGAGGTAAGGGCTTTGAATCATTCGCTGACTCAAAATGGACAACGGCTGCAGGAGAAACAACGGAGTGAACAGCGTGAAAAGCAGCAAATGGCGGCGGCCGAACAGGCTGTGGATGCTGCCGAGAATGAGATGCTGGAGTGCATGGAGGATCTTGGCGGACTGGCATCGGAAGGGACTTATCAGGGTCATGCGTCTGCTGTGCGGGAATTTGAACGATCTTACGGACAAAAATATTCTTTTAAACTGTGGAAGCAGGAACTAACTGGTTATCAGCAAAAACTCAACCGTATCTTAGGCCAACTGCGGAATCTGACAGCTGCAAAAAAACAGCAGGAATTTGCCGGGAAAGAAGCGGATGAAGCCAGGCAGGCTTTTGATGAAGCCCGTGAGGCTGTCCGCCAGGCTGAAACAGCACTGTTTACAGCCAAAGAGGAATTACTGGGGCGGTTTTATCAATGGGTGAAAGAAGAACAGACGGTGTTACCCATGGAAGCGGAGGAAATCCGCAGTGCCACCTTAGCCTTGCAGAATTTGCCGGAAGAATCTTCCTGGCAGGATGTCCTCCAGTCTGTTGATGTTGCCTATCAGCGTCAGTATGGGCAGCATCTTACGGAAAGCCACCGGTTGCAGCAGAAAATGGAGCAGGCGGAGTCTGAAAAACAGGTGCTGCAAGCGGAACTTGCCGACTGGAAGGGTAAAAAAGACCCTGAACCATTCCGTCCGGCTGCTGTTATGGAAGCGCGGCAAAAACTTGCTGAGGATCATATTCCGGCGGTACCTTTTTATGCGGCTGTGGAATTTCAGCATCATGTACAGCCCAAGCAACGTGAGCGAATTGAAGCTGCTCTGACGGAAATGGGACTGCTTGATGCTTTGATTGTGCCTCATTCGGCCTGGAAGAGTCTGGACAAAGACGTGTACGATCAGGTGATTCACCCTGAGCCGGCCATACTTTCCGCTACGCTGGCTGATTATTTGGAACCCGCTTTATCCGGTTCGGCGGGAGTGACGGCTGGTGATGTTGATGAAGTGTTACGCAGTATTTTAATTGATGATACTATCAATTATTTATCAGATGCAGGTAGTGTACCTGTTTTATCTGTTTCTTACGGGTCTTATTGTAGTGGTCTTGTGACAGGCCGGGCTCCTTTGCAGGATGAGGCTAAATTTATTGGTTTTGAAGCCCGACATCAGTACCGGTTGCGGGAAATTGAACGGTTAGAGGAAGAACTGGCTGCTTATGACTGTACTTTGAGCCAACTTGCCACTGACAGGCGTTTTGTACAGGATGCCATCGACCATTTGCAGGCCGCTCGGGCTGGGCTACCGGCACCAGACGGGGTTTTGGCAGTTTATGATCAACTGAGGGAGAAAAGGCAGAACAGTCAGGTCCGTGACGAAGATTTGCATAAGAAAGATGCGCGTTATCGCGCTGCTGTTGACAAGAGTCGTTCTTTGTCCGCCCTGATTAAGCAGCAGGCCGGGGATATTTCACTGCTCCTTCAGGAAGAATTATTCGAGGCCGCTTTGGCGAGTCTGCGGGAGTATGAGAGATTTTTACATCAACTGGAACTTACGCATCAACGGTTTCAGGCTGACTGCAAAAATTTGGATCAGAGTAAAATCCGTCTGGCTGAAAACCAGGCGGATGTGGACCGTTTAAGAGGAGAACAACTGGTTCTTGAAGGAAACGTCAAAACCAAGCAACTGCAACTTGAAAATTTTACGCAGCGCTTGGCTGATCTTGGTGCTGAAAAAATTATGGAACGCAGTAATTTTGTGATCAGGCGGTTGGGGGAGCTGCCGACAGAGATTAAGCAGCTGGCAGAAGAACGTGCGCGCACAGAACTGGCGGCCGAGCAGCTTGCGGTTACGGCCTCTCAGCTTGCTGCCGAGTGTGAATTTTTTACTGAAATCGTTACCGTTTGGCAGCAGGCCTTTGATCAGGAAGCGCAGCTTCATTTGATTGACGGCGGTGAAACGCTTACGGCGGCGGAAGTGCTTAAGCAGCATGGCTCTGTGCTGAAAAATGATGATAGGGACAAAGCCACTACTAGGATCAGTGAAAGTTTTTACCGTGAGTTGTCGGTACTTATGGAATACCGGCTGACACTGGATGAGATTTTTTCCGATACGGTTCTTCCTGAAAAACTGACGGGTGTGGAAGATGAGAATTTAGCGCTTTACGTCGCTTCGTTACGGCAGAACATGCGCCGCCAACGTATTTTGCTGGAATATGACAGCCGTAAAGCAGCACCTGCCGTTGCCTTGAGTCTGATGGACAAGCAGATTGAAATGCAGAAGCTGATTCAATCTCAACAGGACCGGGAGCTTTATGAAGAAGTTATTTTGAACAGCATTGGTCGCGTGATCAGTAAGCGGATTCAAAATGCTGAGTTATGGGCCGGTAAGATGAATGATTTGATGTCGAAGCTGGATACATCAAGCAATTTGAGTTTTTCTCTCCGTTGGCGGCCGCTGACAGCGGATAACGATGAACAGCTGGATACGGAGGAACTTGTCGAATTATTGCGCAGTGATCATCGGCTGCTTAAAGAAGAGGATATGAATAAGCTTATTGCACATTTCCGTTCCCGCATTGATCAAGCTAAGGCGGCCGCTGTGGGGCAAGTTGTAACTTTTCAAAGGGCTATTCAGGAAGTTTTGGATTTTCGGCGCTGGTTTACTTTTACTCTGTATTATCGGCGTGGCGATTCACCTAAAAAGGAACTGACCAATAGTGCATTCGGCAAATTTAGCGGCGGCGAAAAAGCGATGGCTATGTATGTTCCACTGTTTTCGGCAGCGTATTCCCAATATCAAGGAGCCAGAGACGATGCACCGTATATCATTTCTTTGGATGAGGCTTTTGCCGGGGTCGATGAAAATAACATCAAAGAAATGTTTGATCTGGTGGAAAAACTCGGCTTTAACTATATTATGAATTCTCAGTCACTGTGGGGCGATTATGACACAGTGTCGCGGCTGGCTATTTATGAACTTGTTCGTCCGAAAAATGCTCCGTTTGTTACACTTGTTCCTTATTTGTGGGATGGAAAAACGCGTAGTTTGGCGGTAAATGAAGATGGCTGATGCACTGGCCGAAGCTATTCGCTATTTCCGGCAGGAAGCTGGTTTTTCCCGGCTTGTCCCGCTTTTGGCAAAAAAATATTGCAGTATCGGGCGTCTGGGGGGTACGGTTGTCTTAACAAATTTGAGCCATGAAGAGGCAGGTGCCTTTACGGCTTTTTTTCGCCGTTCCTATCAGACTGGACAAAAAGCGTCGATTGGGTTTGAACAATTTGTTCAGGCTTTGGAAAAGACAAGATTTTCAGGTGTTGATATTTTGGAGTTACTTGGAAATCTATGTGGTGCTTCGTTGGTCAGCAAGGCGGAACAAGCGGAGGCGGCTGCTCAGTTCCGGCGGCAATTCTGGCAGGATTTATGCAGTCAATATCGAAAGGGGCTTTGTCCGGTTTGGCTGGAGGCGGTGAGGGACAGACAGGTTGGTACACGGGCGGTTCATTTGGCGTTAGAGCATGACGTTCATCATTTTAAGGAAAATGTTCATTTGGTACTGCGTGCATTAACGGAACTGCCTGTTCAATACGAAAGACTGTCGGTATTTGCACGGCGGATTTGCGGTAATCCACATGTTTTTGACAGTCAGACCCCAGCGGGGAAATGGCTGCTTGATGCGCTAAAAGTACTTTCAGGTAGGCAGGCGCAAGATGATAAGTCGGCCGTAGAGGAAGAAAATGAGCGGCTCTATGCGTTTGGACTGTTACGAGACGATGTCTTGAATTTTATTACTTGTGCCGGACTGGCGGCAGCTACTGATGCGGATAAGAAGCAGGAGCTTCCTTATCTCAGGCAGGCCTGGGAGAATGGTTCGATGCTCAATATGCCGTTGCGTGAGTTGTTGAAGTGCCGCTATCTGTACGGTGCGCTCAAGTGCGGTGGTCCTGTTTTTATTGTAGAGAATTCCGGCGTGTTTTCGTCGTTGCTGGATTTATTTTATCAACAGACGGGATTTTTGCCGCCGCTGCTTTGTACACACGGCCAGTTTAAGCTGGCCTCCTGGGCGGCGGTGGAACGGTTGGCTGCTGCAGGCTGCTCCGTTCGGTATTCCGGCGATTTTGATCCCGAAGGCTTACTAATCGCTCAAAAACTGGTTGAACGCTATCCGGATCAAGCGCATTTTTGGCATTACGGACTGGCAGATTATGCTATTAGTTTGTCTCAGGTAAAACTTGACGATAGGCGGATTAAAAAACTGGATTCGGTTTACCATCCGGAACTTGCGGAGGTTGTTGCAGAGATGCGTCGATTGAAGTTAGCAGGTTACCAGGAGGCTTTGGTGGAATCGTTGAGTGAGGATATGCAAAAAATTAATCAAAAGAAGAAAGAGGACTGACAGCAGCGTGTCAGTTCTCTTTCTTCTTTATAAAGTTACGAATGTGGAATTTTATTGTAAGATGTTGACGGATAAAAGAGGAAAATTGTGTAAAAATGCGAAGATTACTTTAAAAGGGAAAAGATTGTCTAATGGATACAAAAATTTTTATTGCCATATGATGGACTTGTTATAGAGGATAAGAAGTCTTGGTTAATCTAAGAAGTTACAAATTATTTATTGTGGCTAATTATTTAAACATGCATTAGCAGCATCCTGACATGTGATATTATGTCTTGTGTTGAAACTACTTAAAAGAGTGGATGCTGATTCACTTAAATAAATGTTGCTTGAAGATACTGCTAGTTATACATTGTATTCTGGTTAAAGGCGATGATTATAGTGATATATTACGGACACACCAAAGAAGATCTGATGGCGAAAAAAGTTTTACCTAAAGAGGAATGGCAATTGTTAAAAAGTCATCTTGATGCAGTTTCTCAAATGACAGAAGAGCGGGCAGCGAAATTTGGGGCAGGGAAATTGGGAGAAATCATAGGCTTGTCACATGATATTGGTAAATACTCAAAGAAATTTCAAAAACGGCTGGAAGGTTCATCTGGAAAAGTCGATCATACTACAGCTGGGGCGCAGGAAGTGTATCGAAGATTTGGTAATAAGATTGGCCGTGCCTTGGCATTTACTATTGCTGGGCATCATGGTGGATTACCCGATGGAAATAAAGGTGCTTTGAGAAATCTTCCGGAACGGCTTGTTAATACGGATATTCCTGATTATCATGTATTTTGCAATGAAATTGTAATACCAAATTTAACTAATCAGGATTTTGCAGGTATGCCTCATGCAAGGGATTCTACTATGTCGGCTTTCAGCTTTTCTTTTTGTATTCGTATGCTATATTCTTGCTTAGTCGATGCGGATTATTTAGATACCGAACAATTTATGAATGTGAAAAAGTATATGAATCGGCCCAATCCTATATCGATGAGAACACTTTTTGGACGGCTAGAAAAGAAGTTGGAGTCTTTAGCCGAACATAATCGTAAAAATCCTTCAGTTATTAATACTGCAAGGCAGGCCATTCAGGCAAGATGTTTGGAAATGGCAGATGTTAAGCCCGGCCTTTTTACTTTAACGGTACCGACTGGAGGGGGAAAAACCTATTCATCGCTAGCTTTTGGTATGAAACATGCGGTTAAATATCATAGGGATCGTGTCATTTATGTGATTCCCTATACCGGTATTATTGAACAGAATGCTGAGATTTTTCGAGAGGCGCTAGAAGACGAAGAGTTGCATGATAACGTTGTTCTTGAGCATCATAGCAACTTTGAGTATCCTGAAGGATCATTTGATGATTGGGATGCATATGAGAAAAGCCATCGCTTAGCTTCAGAAAACTGGGACATGCCTGTTGTTGTTACTACAGCTGTGCAATTTTTTGAATCTCTCTATGCCAATAAAGGTTCGCGGTGCCGAAAACTGCATAACATCGCTAATAGTGTGATTATATTAGATGAGGCCCAGATGATGCCACTTGAATATATGAAGCCTTGCTTATGGGCATTGGCAGAATTAGTTTTAAATTATGGTGCGACTGTGGTATTGTGTACGGCGACACAACCGGCTATTAATCATTTGCTTCCTGGAAATTTAGAGCCGGTAGAAATTATGGAGGACCCTGCAGATCTTCAAAAGATTTTTAAGCGTGTAACTGTTCAATATGGCAGTGAAATGTCTGATGAGAATTTAGCTGCAGCAATGGCTGAACAGACACAGGTGCTTACAATTGTCAATACTCGTCGACATGCCCGACTGTTATTTAATCGGTTATATGAAAAAAGTCAGCAAGGAGCTTACCATTTGTCGGCGCGCATGTGTTCCGCACATCGTAAATTAGTTTTAACAGAGATACGCCGGGCACTTAAAGCTGGTGAAGTTTGCCGGGTAGTATCGACTCAGCTTATTGAAGCGGGAGTGGATGTTGATTTTCCTGTTGTTTATCGTGCGGCGGCAGGAATTGATTCTATTGCTCAAGCAGCTGGACGATGTAATCGTGAGGGACGACGTTCGACAGGTCAGGTCATTGTGTTTGATCCTGAACCGCATGGAATGCCTAAAAAAGGGAGGTTTGCTTCTGTTGCGGGTTTGACTCGCAGTACAGCGCGGCGTCTACAGGAATTAGATGGTGAATTACTATCGCTGGAGGCTATTGAGGATTACTTTCGGCAATTATTTGATTTTGAACGGGGTAATCTTGATATGCAGGGAATACTCCCCATGATTCAAGCTGGAGCTGATGATTTGGCATTCCCTTTTGCAACGATTGCCAAGAACTTTCAGCTTATTGACAGTGAGACAATTCCCGTTGTTGTATCCTGGGATAGTCGTGCTGAGCAACTGATAGAAGAAACTGAATATCATCCTTTTCCGGCTAGCATGGTACGACGTCTTCAACCTTATGTAGTTCAAATTTATCAATATGAGTTGGCTGCTTTAGAGAAGGAAGGTGTAATCAAATCGATTGGCGATTTTATAAAAATTATGACAGATCCCAGTTTCTATGATTCGAAGTTTGGCTTAAAAGATGCAAAGGAAGTGACGGTATCGACGGATATATTGATGTTTTAGTACTGTCTTGTTAAGTGCGGAAAGAGAAAGGAGAAATCGATGGGGTATGGAATAAAATTACGCGTCTGGGGCGATTATGCTTGCTTTACACGTCCGGAGATGAAAGCGGAGCGGGTAAGCTACGATGTGATGACACCATCGGCAGCCCGGGGAATCTTGGAAGCGATCCACTGGAAACCGGCACTAGTTTGGCGAGTTGATCGTATTCATGTCTTGAAACCTATAAAATTTGATTCGATTCGTCGCAACGAAGTGGCTAGCAAGATTTCGGAACGTAATATTAAAACGGCTATGAATGGCGGAACTATTGATCTCCATCAATATGCGTCAGAAGATCGACAACAACGGGCTGCGCTGGTATTGCGAGATGTTGACTATGTGATAGAAGCTCACTTTGATCTAACGGATAAAGCAGGGGCAAGTGATAATTCAGGTAAACATTGTGACATATTTACAAGGCGTGCCAAGTCTGGTCAGTGTCATATGCAGCCTTACTTAGGGTGTCGGGAATTTTCCGCCAACTTTGACTTGTTAGAAGGTGAAGTTCCCCAGTCGGTCTTAACTGAAAAAAGAGATCTAGGGTGGATGCTTTGGGATATCGATTTTGCTCATGATATGCAGCCAATCTTTTTCCGTCCTATGATGATTAATGGTGTGATAGATACTCGTTTGGTAAAGGAGGAAGAGACTTGATTTTACAGGCATTAAACGAACATTACCAGCGACTTTTGGAAGATAAAGAATCAGGAATAGCACCGCCTGGATATAGTATCGTCGATATTTCTTTTGTGCTTGTTCTTTCCGAAACGGGTGATTTTTTAGACATGTTTAAGGTGGAGCAAACGGAGCTTGTACCTGAACACAAAAAACGTCAAGGAATTAATCCACCACCCTATTTTCTTTGCGATAAAATTCTTTATTCATTAGGAATTGGTAAGAATAAAATGGAAGGTAAAAAGCGGTTTGAACAATACCGTGACTATAATCAGAAACTGTTGGTGCAAGCAAAATGTATGGAAGCAAAAGCGGTAAGTTGCTTTTTAAATTCATGGAATCCAGAAGAATGGGATAATAATGCAATTATCTTGCGACATCAAGATGAGTTTGAGAAACCTGCAAATTATAACACGGTATATAAAATTGATGGACATAATGGATATATTCATGATCAGGAAGAAATTGCAGCAATTTGGATGGAAGAGCAAATTGAAAAAGAAGATGATGCAACTGTATTTGGGCAATGTTTAGTTACCGGAAAATATACAGATATTGCAAGAACACATGAAGTTGCTATCAAGGGGGCAGGTGGACAACCTGCTGGAACGGCTTTAGTGTCTTTTCAAATTGAGTCATTCCGGTCTTATGGGAAAACTCAGAGCTATAATGCACCAGTCAGCAAAAAGGTAGCTTTCGCTTATGGAACAGCATTAAATTACCTCATTGCAAGCAAGACCAATCGGGTTCGACTTGCTGATACTACAATGGTGTTCTGGGCAGATAAAAAAGGTGGGAAGACAGAAGAAACAATCCTTTCCTGGTGCTTTGATCCGGTGGACACTGAATCAGAAGCGAAAAGTGATGAACGCCGTATTGATCTCGGGGCGGCTCGTCAGGCAAAAACGATTCTGGAACGTGTAAAATCCGGTTTGTCAGTGGGGGACGCTACTTTTGATAAAGATACTCGTTGTTATCTGCTTGGACTTGCACCTAACGCAGCCCGCTTATCTGTCCGTTTTTGGCAAGTCAGTAATTTTGGAGATTTATTGAAAAAAATTGCACAGCATTATAAAGATATGGATATTATCGGTCTGGAACGTTTAGGCGGAATTATTTCACCATGGCGTACTCTTAAAGCATTAGCCGTTCGGGAAGATTCTAAAAATATTCCACCGTTGTTAGGAGGACAGTTTTTAAAGAGCATCTTATCAGGTTCGATGTATCCGCAGACGATTTATGATGCAGTCTTGCAGCGCTGTCGCACTGGTGGGGAGCACAACGGTGTAACAATAATCCGAGCGGCTGTAATTAAAGCGTTCCTTCTAAGAAAATATCGTATAAAAAACCAATTTGACAAGGAGGTACTAATTACTGTGAGCTTAAATGAAAGCAATACTAATACCGCATATCGACTGGGAAGACTATTTTCTTTACTTGAAAAAGCCCAGAAAGATGCTTTGGGGAATGAGATCAATGCAACGATACGTGACCGCTATTTTGGGGCAGCTTCTGCAACGCCTGGTTCTGTTTTCCCTTTGCTGCTGCGTTTGTCTCGCCATCATATTGCTAAAGCAACGTATGGAAATGTATTAGATCGAAAAATTCAAGATGTCATGAATGGCTTGGATGCATTTCCGGCACATTTGAGCATGGAAGATCAAGGCCAATTTATTTTGGGATATTACCATCAAAATCAAGCCAATTATACTAAAAATCAAACTAATGAAGAGAAGAAAGGATGATTAACGTGAGTGATGTATTGAATAATCGTTATGAATTTGTACTTTTTTTTGAAGTGGAAAATGGGAACCCCAATGGTGATCCAGATGCGGGAAATATGCCACGTATTGATCCAGAAACAAGTCAGGGACTTGTTTCTGATGTTTGTCTCAAACGTAAAGTTCGAAATTATGTAGAACTTGCAAAGGGCGGAAGTAGTCCTTTTGATATTTATGTGCGTGAAAAGGCTGTTCTAAATGATATCAATGAGCTTGCCTATAATGAATTAAAGATTAAGCCGGAGTCTAAAAAACTTCCCAAAGATCCTGATCAGGCTAAGAAGATAACCCAATATATGTGTGATCGATTCTATGATATTCGAGCGTTTGGTGCAGTTATGACAATGGAAGTAAATTGCGGGCAAGTGCGTGGACCTATTCAGTTTGGGTTTGCTAAAAGTTTGGACCCCATTGTTCCACAAGAAATAACGATTACTCGCATGGCTGTGGCAAATAAAAAGGATGCTGACAAGGAACGTACGATGGGACGTAAACACATTGTACCTTACGCCGTTTATCGTGCTGAAGGCTATATTTCAGCAGCATTGGCACAAAAGACTGGATTTTCTGAAGAAGATCTTGAAATTTTTTGGCAGGCGCTTATAAATATGTTTGAAAATGATCATTCGGCAGCTCGTGGTAAAATGTCCAGCAGAAAATTAGTTGTTTTTAAACATGATACAGCATTAGGAAACGCTCCAGCACATAAATTATTTGACTTAGTTACTGTAAAACGCAATGATGAAGAAAAGCCGCCACGTGCATTTACGGACTATAGCATTATTGTCAATAATAAGGAAAAGTCGGACGGCGTTACGATTATTGAGCGTGAATAACATGTCCTATTCAGAAGAAGATTTTCTTATGCTATCGGGAATTCAACATATGGCTTTTTGTGAACGTCAGTGGGCACTTATTCATATTGAACAAGTTTGGTCAGAAAATGTTCGTACTGTAGAAGGACAACATCTTCACGAAAGAACAGATGATCCATTTGCAGATGAAAGTCGGAAGAAGGTGCGGATTGTTCGAGCGATGCCACTTGTTTCTCAACAACTGGGACTGCGAGGTATCGCTGACGTTGTAGAATTTTATCAAAGTCCTAATTACGTTGCAGGAAAAACGTGTGAACTAGAAGGACGCGAGGGATGGTGGAGGCCTGCTCCTGTTGAATATAAACGCGGACGCCCCAAAAAAGATGATCGAGATGCTGTGCAGTTGTGTGCGCAAGCCATAGCGCTAGAGGAAATGTTGCAAATATCCATTGATGAAGGGTTCCTTTTTTATGGACAAACCAAACATCGCGAACCTATTACATTGGATGAGACGCTACGAAAGCACACGGTAGAACTTGCCCTCAGAATGCATCAGCTTATCCAAGATGGTAAGACTCCCAAGGCGCAAAAAGGAAGGCATTGTTCACAATGTTCTCTTGTGGAACAATGTCAGCCGGAATGGACATTGCATGGTCATTCTGTAAAGGCTTATTTGGCACGCATGTGCAGTGTGGAGGTAGATGATTCTTGAGACGACTTTTAAATACACTCTATGTAACTATGCCTGATTCTTATTTAGCTTGTGATGGCGAAAATGTGTTGATTAAAGTTAACGATGAAGTGAAGTTTCGTGTTCCTGTACATAATTTAGAGGGAATTATTTGTTTCGGTTTTGCAGGTGCCAGTCCGAAATTAATGTACCTGTGTAGTGAACGTGGTGTAGCTCTTTCATTTTTAACTGCCTATGGTAAATTTATGGGGCGTGTAACAGGCAATATTTCTGGTAATGTTTTGCTGAGACGTACACAATATCGTTGGTCCGATGATGTGGACACATCTGCCCGTTTGTCCCGGCGGTTTATTGCAGCAAAAATTATCAATAGTCGAGCAGTTTTGCATCGCGTTTTACGGGATCATCCGGAAGTTGTTGATAATGAAGTGTTACAAACTGCGCTGCAATGGTTGGGAAACATGCCAAAACGCTTAGAAAGAGCAGAAAATGGTGATGAAATACGTGGTATTGAAGGAGAAGCAGCACGAATTTATTTTTCGAATTTCAATCAGTTAATACTTAATCAAAAAGAGGATTTTCACATGGATGATCGAAATCGTCGTCCACCTACTGATTATATTAATGCGCACTTTCTTTTTTATATACACTGCTGGCACATGAGGTTGTTGCCGCTTTAGAAAGCATTGGATTAGATCCGCAGGTTGGATTTTTGCATCGGGAGCGACACGGACGACCTAGTCTTGCGCTGGATGTCATGGAAGAATTGAGACCTCATTTTGCAGATAGATTGGCAGTGACTTTGATTAACCGCAACCAGATTTCTGCTAAAGGATTTATAAAAAAAGAAAATGGTGCTGTAGTTATGGATGATGATACACGTAAGGAAGTATTGACTGCTTGGCAAAAAAGAAAACAAGAGGAAATCATCCATCCCTATTTGGAGAAAAAAATTCCTTTAGGTCTAGTACCATATGTTCAGGCTATGTTATTAGCTAGGCATATGCGAGGAGATTTGGAAGATTATCCGCCATTTTTCTGGAAATGAGGTGTGAACTATGATGGTTTTGATTACCTACGATGTGAATGTGATAACGCCTTTAGGGAAAAGCCGTCTACGGAAAGTAGCTAAGCAATGTGTCAATTATGGTCAGCGAGTGCAAAACTCGGTGTTTGAATGCTTAGTTGATCCAACACAATTTGCAGAATTAAAACACTGTTTAGAAAGCATTGTTGATCCGGAAACAGATAGTTTACGTTATTATTTTCTCGGTAACAGCTGGAAAAATCGTGTAGAGCATTTTGGTGCTAAGACGGGATATGATCCGGAGGGGGTCTTAATGATCTAATGCGAACCTGTAGTGCTCATCGTTTTCCTGGGAGATTCGCATGCTTGATCTAAAGCAAATTTGACTTGTTTATGGTAAAAAATCTTTATTTTACTGAACTTTATTTTGAGGTTCGCAAAATCATGTGTTTCTGAGCATGATTTTCTTATGGCTTGAGTCTGACAGTCACGCCCCTCACGGGCGTGTGGATTGAAACCTTCAGGGAAAGCGGTCGTATCGGGTAATCTTGGTCACGCCCCTCACGGGCGTGTGGATTGAAACCATCACTATTGATCCCAATCGAAAATTCAGCATGTCACGCCCCTCACGGGCGTGTGGATTGAAACAAGTATGGCTGAGTAAATGATTCGCCACCAGGCAGTCACGCCCCTCACGGGCGTGTGGATTGAAACATTTAAGCACTTGTAGGCTATATCTCTCATGGTGTCACGCCCCTCACGGGCGTGTGGATTGAAACCATAAGGAGGCCAATTCAGCTTAAAAACATCACCGTCACGCCCCTCACGGGCGTGTGGATTGAAACATACGCAGTAGGAGGGGATTTAACAGGCGGTGCTGTCACGCCCCTCACGGGCGTGTGGATTGAAACACAGATACGCCATGACCTTCAGCCTTTAATACCGTCACGCCCCTCACGGGCGTGTGGATTGAAACTTGTACTTTGCAGATACCAACGAAGCCTATTTGGTCACGCCCCTCACGGGCGTGTGGATTGAAACATGCACCCAATTGCATTCTCCAAGCAAATCTTTGTCACGCCCCTCACGGGCGTGTGGATTGAAACTCATAAGTCATTTCGAATATTTCAGGCTTACAAGTCACGCCCCTCACGGGCGTGTGGATTGAAACATCCAAAAAGTCATTAAACTTAATCTCAATAACGTCACGCCCCTCACGGGCGTGTGGATTGAAACAAAACTTTACTACGCCATTTGCCTTTAACTGAAAGTCACGCCCCTCACGGGCGTGTGGATTGAAATGCACAGTACGGGAAAACTCAGATTCAGATTAAGTCACGCCCTTCGCGGGCGTGTGGATTGAAACACTCCATAAAGATTGACTGACCTACTTTCCTTTATGTATGTAGCCTGAACTATGATTATGAAAAAGTTAAAATTGCAATGCCGCAAGTAATTAGAGAAAGTCCAAGCCATCCTTTGGCGTCAATCGTTTGCTCGAATAAAATATAATCTAGCAAAGTTGTGGCAATGAGGCCTAAACCGCACCAAATGGCATAAGAAAGTTTTTTTGGATAGAAAATAATAAGATAATCAAATGGCAACGAATAGGAAAAGCTGGTCTTTTACGGGAGCGTACTCACTGATGAATTTCATGGTGCTGGTGCCAATGACTTCCGTAATAATAGCTAAAAAAAACATCATCCAATAGAACATGCTGATCACCTCTTAACAATCGTATCACTGCTTGTTTTGCCGATGCTTTATGCTATACTAGTAGTAATATTGTGATGATAAGCATGGGAAATAAACGGCAACTTTAATCAAGGACAAAATAAAAGCTTTTATATCACAATGAACATAGATGTAAATAAATTAAATGCGGTATTAGAAACAGGCGTTGGTTGCCATGCTTCTAATACCGCTAAAACTCCCACTCTGTTTGTTTGGGGTGGGGCAATTTTTATTTGGCGTACTGCAAAGGGGAAATGATATTGTGAGCGTAAAACCGACTTTTACGGCTATCGACTTTGAAACAGCTAATTTTCAGAAAAACAGTGCCTGCCAGCTCGGGCTTGCCGTGGTCCGCGCCGGCAGGATCGTTGAACGGAAATCCTGGCTGATTAAGCCGCCTACGAGTTATTTTACTTTTACTTATATTCATGGGATAACCTATGAAAAAGTAAAAAGTGAACCGACGTTTGGCGTGCTCTGGCCGGAAATTCAGCCTTATATTGAGAATCAAATTATTGCGGCTCATAATGCTAGCTTTGATACCGGGGTTTTACTTGCTGCGCTAAAAACCTATCAGTTTGCCATTCCTGAATTTCAGGTCATTGATTCATTACAAGTGGCAAGAAAGGTTTGGCCCAAGCTGAACAATCACAAGCTTTCTACCGTAGCCGATTATTTAAAAATCGACTTGAATCATCATGAAGCAGAAAGTGATGCTGTGGCTTGTGCGGAAATTCTTTGCAGAGTGGGATGGGATCATGTAGCAATCAAGACTGTCGGAATGTAAGGGAGGGACATAAGAAGCCGTTTTTTGACTTTTAAGCCATAGAATGTTATGATGCGTTTGGTTTGAAAAGTAAAGCAAAATAAAATGAATTTAAAAGATTATATTGTTATAGTTTTACTGTAGTCCACAATATTGACAATTAGAGGAGAGATCAATTTATGAAGAAAATTTTTTGTCTGACGATTTTACTAGTTCTTGTAACTTCTGCTGTTTGTGCGGCTGGTCCTTTGCCAGACTGTTCTTTGGGACAAGTTGCACTCGATTTGAATTTGAGTGCCCCCGATTTATCGGGTAGCAAAAAAGTAGATGGAAAGAAAAACGTGGGGTATGGTGTTACAGCAGGTATTGGATTTGGTTTTGCAGGACAATATACTTATAATGATTTTAAAACGAAAACATCACTTAATGGTAGTAGTGAAATTAAAGCACAACAGATATGCTTGGTAGATAATCTTATTGATACATTGGTCAACGTTTCAGTCTTTGGTGGTGTCTCTCAGACTCAGGCAGTGGGAAGTTCTCAGCATAACGGTGTTGTGGTGGGAGTTGCTGCCAATGTGCCGATTACTTCCAGCACCAAAGCATATGGTGTCTTGAGTACAGGCAATCGTGTTTCTGGTTATGAAATCGGTCTTAGTTATGAATTAGCCAAAAATACTGATTTGAATATTGGCTACCGCGATACTAAATATAAGGATATAACTTTTAGTGATAGTACTAAAAGTGATGTTACGGCAAAAGGTGTAGTTGGTGGTGTAACTTTTAAGATTTAATTCAATGAGGAAATTTTAAGCTCTCAATCGGTTTATTCTGGTTGAGGGTTTTTTTTATTTACAGGACTTTCGACCTATGTAGCGAATATTTCTTCTATTCTATGTATTGGAGGTAAACATATGCGAATTAGCTGTACCTGTGGCAATACTGAAACATTATCGAGTGAAATGGAAAATTTTGAGGTTCATTTAATTAAATTCTCGTCAGACAGTCAAACAGGGAAAATATCTGTAGTCTGTAATGTCTGTGGCAACGAATCGGAAGAAATGCTAATAGAAAATTGATGACTGCGAGATGCGGGCAGACATTCATGCTTGTTATTTTTTTTGTATCGATGTGGGAGAGCAGTTTTTGTATTTTTTGAATAGACGGCTGAAATAGTTGCTATCATTAAATCCGACGGTCATGGCAATTTCGCTGATATTTAGATGCCCTTCCTTTAGCAGCTCTATGGCTGCATTGATACGTAAATGATTAATATAATCAATGGGTGGTTTGCCTGTAATGCTTTTGAAGAGTCGGCAAAAATGATGACGGCTCATATTGGCCATGGTGGAAATTTCCGCTAATGTAAGCTTTTGTGTGTAATGCTGGTCAATGTATTCTAGTACGGGGCGCAGTTGATGGAGTATATTATATTGTCGCTTATTTTCTTCTTCAGCTATGGGCATTATATGCCGTCGCATGAGCAGGACTATAATATGATAAAGGTCGGCTTTAATTAAAAGTTCATAGCCTTGATTTTGTTGTTGATATTCATCAATTAATTCTTCCACTTGATGAAGAAGCTCATTGTCATTTTTTATCTGGTTTTCAAAGCGAATACGTTGTTGTATGAGGGGATTAATGTATTTCGTTTGGCATAAGTCTTCTTGTTTACTGAGAAGAAAGGCAAAATTAATGATGATGTAGTAGTATTCAATGAGCTCGCTACAAAGATTTTCCATATAATGAATATCGTTGCTATTAATTACGATTAAATCTCCGGCACCGACCGGGATGGATTTGGAATTGCAATAAATGATGGCTTGACCTTGTTTGATATAAAAGATCATGAATTCTTCATGCCAATGACTTTTTAGAATCGGTCCTTGTTCATGATATTGAGCACGCCTTATTTTTACTGGAAAATCACTCTGGATATCTTGGTCGATCATATGACCATTATTTGTAATAATCATTGTTTGCTTTCTCTCTCCTCAATTTTATAAAATATCAATATCGTGCTATAATCGAGCAATATTATTCATGAACCCATCTGACTTTATCACTATAATTATAGCATGTGATAACTGCTTATGAACAATATTGTTCTAATAAAAGCGGTGATCAACTATGATGGGGAGTGAGTTATAATGTTACGTTCTATAAAAAATATTCCTTATTCGATTTGGGTGATTACGTGTGCACATGCCGTGACCGATTTGGCGCCAGGTGCCTTATTTGTGGCTTTACCCTTTTTTAAGGCGAAATTTGACTTGAGTTATGCTGAGTTAACGGCTATTATTTTGATACAAAATCTGACTTCCTCTGTAAGTCAACCCATATTTGGCTATTTTAGTGATAAAAAATCGCGTCCTTGGTGGATGCCTGTTGGTTGTTTTGTGACAGGAATTGTGATGTTGGCTTCTTTGCTTGTACCTACTTATCCTTTAGTGCTGTTGTGCACGGCGATTAGTGGATTTGGTAGTGCTATTTTTCATCCGGAAGGGGCCAAGATGGTCAATTGGCTCAGTGGCAAAGCCAAGGGAAAAGGGGCTAGCTTATTTTCTGTTGGCGGTAATGCGGGATTTGCCATTGGATCGGCTTTTTTAGGAACCTTGCTGCTTGGCGATTCCGTTACCCTCTATTTATTTGCACTACCTTACCTTGCAATTAGTATGATGTTTCTTTTCGTAATGAAGCAGTTATCACGTTTGCCCCAGAACAGAGGCAATTTTTCCGCTGAAGCAAAGCTTTCGGTTAATGTGAACTTGCCACTTATCGCTTTGTTAGGAATGGTGTTGATACGGGCAACTGTGAATTCTGGTATTAGTACATTTGTTCCGTTGTATTGCGTCGCCTTTTTGCATGATAGTTCTGCCTATGCCGCTTCTTTGTTGACTGTTTATTTAGCTGCCGGAGCAGTCGGAACACTTTTGGGCGGTACTATGAGTGACCGTTATGGCAGCAGGCAAGTCATGTTTTATTCTATTTTACCTGTAGCTGTGTTAGTGTTTCTTTTTCAAATTTCATCTGGAATTTTGGGCTTTATTCTTTTAGCACTGGTTAGCATTTTATTGGCAGCGACCTTTACGAGCAGTTTAGTATTAGCGCAGAAAATGATGCCGCGTAATATTGGCATGGCTTCAGGATTGACGCTTGGGTTTAGTATGGGACTGGGAGCGATGGGAGTATTAGGGCTGGGTTGGATGGCTGATGTATCGGGGTTGCCCTGGGTATTTAATTTACTGGCTTTTTTGCCTGTAGTGGGTTTTGTTTTTACTTTGTTTGTCCAGGAGCCGGCAGAGGGTTCAGAAACATTGGATACGTAACAGAGCAAATAATTGCTATAAAAACATAGATTTTTTACGAGGAAATCAGTCTAATCCCACTACCTTTGCTTTCTTAAAACGGGCTAAAGAAATTGGTCTTCCTATTGATAAGCTAATTACCCATCGGTTACCTTTAACAGAAATGACAGAAGCATTAGAAACAAATCTTCGGATGGATGGTTTTAAGGTCGTTTTCGTAAATAACTGACTATAAAAAGTTTTTCGATTGTAGAATTTAAAAGCTACATGAGAGGAACATAAGAAACAACTATCTGCCTGCTAATTGATAATAGTCATTTTTGTTTTTAAAATTAGCTAGGGAAAACTGCATCACTGGTAACGGCAAACAGGCAGTCTCAACCTTTGTGTAAAGCAAGGCTAAGGCTGCTTTTCTATTTTTGTATGGGGACTATTTTAGCAGTATTTTTTTACTTTCGTCTAGTTTTGTCACAATTATGTCATCAATAAGTAGTATAATATTCCTGTCTATCAAGAATTATTTTTTTATAGCAGGAGATGAACGATTTATGTCAGAGATCATCGAAACATATCGGCAAAACTATTCTTTCTATCAAGAGTTTACAGGACGCATGGAGTCGTTAATGTCGATTCTGTTACAGGAACAAAACATACGTGTTCATTCTGTTGTATCTCGAGTGAAGGAAGAATCAAGTCTCAAAAATAAACTGGTTAACTCAAATAAAAGCTATGCCCACTTGCAAGATATTACTGATTTATGTGGGATTCGCATTATTACATATTTTGAAGATGAAGTGAATCAGGTGGCAGATTTTATTCAAAAAGAATTTGCTATTGATGTGGATAATTCTATTGATAAGCGAAAAGTCTTAGCACCTGATCGATTTGGCTATCTGTCTTTGCACTTGATTGTTACGCTATCGGATGAACGGCTGCAACTAAAAGAATATCAAAAGTTTGCAGGCTGCAAGGTGGAAATCCAAATTCGTTCTATTTTACAACATGCATGGGCTGAGATTGAGCATGATTTGGAATATAAAAGGAAGGCTCTGGTATCTTATGAAACACGTCGGAATTTTTCGCGTTTAGCGGGGCTTTTGGAAATCGTTGATTTAGAATTTGAAAAAATCCGGGATCAAGTTATTGTGCCAAGCAATGTACCGGCATTACTACCGACAAGAGAATTAGTACCTTTGACATTTATCCGAAAGAATTCGTTGGTCGATTTAGCTCAACGATGGATATTTAAGTTAAAGACTCCAGCACTGTTTACAGGGTGTATTACGCTGGCTGTTTTATTTTCTGTTGCATGTGATGTTCTTTTTGCCAGTGAATTCCACCAGTTTGCTGCTGCTTTATCTAGCATTAAGGCGCATGTATAATAGTTTAGAAGACAAATCTTATCGGGTGAGATATTATGACGATCAGATTGGAAAAAATTCGCAAAAAGGCCGAGCAAACCTATCAAATGCAATTGATTGCAGGGGACGGCGGACTGGAAAATATTATTCAATGGGTTCATATGATAGAGGATGAGCAAGTTGCAACCTTTTTACGTGGCAATGAACTGGTGTTTACTACTGGAATTGGTCACTCTGATGCAACTTGGCTTAGTGGTTTTGTGCAAGGTTTGACTCATAATAAAGCCAGCGGGCTGGTGGTGAATATTGGCCCGTATATTCAGGCGATTCCCGAAGAAACTGTAGCCTATTGTAGGCAGACCAATTTTCCCTTGTTTACGCTTCCGTGGGATATACGCCTGGTGGATGTGACGCGGGATTTTTGTCGCCAAATTATTAATAGTGAGCAAACCGAGATGAGTGTGTCAAGTGCCTTTAAAAACGCGCTCTTCTTTCCAGAGGATCTTTCTAAATATCAAGCACAGTTAGAGCGTCATGGTTTTCAAATTGCTTGGTCCTATTGTGCTGTAGTGTTTGATATTCGTTCAGAACAAACTGCTAGTGCGAAGAGTAATATTGCAGCTGTTCGGCTTTATGCCGAAAATATTATTAACCGTATGAGCGAAAAGTATAGTATTTTTATGCAAGATAATCGTTTGACTATTATCTTTGCAAAGTTTGAAGAGGACGAAATAGCTACCTGTATTAATCGAATTATCGATTATTATCAAAAAACAGGACGCCACTATCAGCTAAATATAGGTATCGGGCAGAATGAAAATGGCTTGGTAATGCTTGCAAAAAGTTATAAACAGGCCGCATCCGTATTGCATTTAGCTGTTAAAAATAATTGTTGTAAGATTTATTATAAGGATCTGGGTGTTTATAAGATTTTACTTTCCACTGAAGACAAAAATGTATTGCGTGAAATATATCAGGATACTTTGGGCCGACTTGCCGATTGTGACAATGCTCATGGTACGGATTATATGAATACTCTCAAGTGCTATCTTGACAATGATGCCAGTGTCCAGTCTGTAGCAAAACTTACTTATATGCATCGCAATACAATTAATTATAAGCTGAGAAAAATTAAGGGAATTACAGGTTGCAATATTGCCAGTGTTGAGGAGAGATTGAAAATGATGTTGGCTTTTAAAATCAAAGATATTTTGTAAATCAGGACGACTATGTGCTTCAGCACAAAATGCTTTGTGTTTTAAATCATTGCGCGTGTACGGGAGCGATGCTATAATCAGGTACAAGAAATGTGAATAACGCTAGACAAAATAAGCAATGGGGCTTTGTTCGAAAGAACAAGGCCCCATTGTTTTATGAGGAGGTTTATTGTGCACAGTGTTGCTTTTCTGTCTACACCCAAGATTTTTGCCGATGTGGATATTATCGACTCGCTTGGCAACAGCTTGGTGCTTTCGGCAAGAAACCACTGATCTTAATCGGCTCCGGTTCAATCAGACGTAATGGAACTTTGGAACGGATCAAGGCAATTGTTGGCAGTGACTATACTTTATTAGAAAACATCCCAATGCGATGCTGCTGCCTACTGTTTTAGAATATAACCAATTCGTTAGTGCGAGTCGGTACAGAAATATTGCACAGGCCATCGGGCTGGATACTTTGGCGGAATTATTTGAACAGTAACGCCAGTGCCAAAGTGAATCCGCGAAAAGCACGATATGAAGAAATGGTTGCAATTTATCGCAGCATTTACTAAAAATTTCAGGGGAGTGAAAGAAAATGATGACAGGTCAGGAAATAAAAGAACAGGATTTACAATATAATTTGCATTCGTGGTCAAAGCAAGGCAATCTCAATCCCATTCCAGTTGTCAAAAGTGAGGGGATTTATTTCTGGGATGCTGAAGGCAAAAGGTATACAGATATGTCTTCACAACTTGTGAATATGAATTTGGGGCATGGAAATCAGGTGATTATTAAAGCCATTCAGGATCAGGCGCAAAAGCTATGCTTTATTGCTCCAAGCTATGCTGTGGAAGCCCGTTCTATCCTTGCTAAAATGGTGATTGATTTACTTCCCGCTAATATGGGAAAAGTCTTTTTTACCAACGGCGGAGCTGATGCCAATGAAAATGCAGTGAAGATGGCGCGCATGGTTACAGGACGTAATAAGGTGTTAAGCCGTTATCGGAGTTATCATGGTTCTACTTACGGTGCGGGCAATTTGACTGGGGAACCTCGACGTTATCCATTGGAGCCAGGCATTCCAGGATTCGTAAAATTTTTTGACCCCTATGTTTATCGTGAATCCCTTGAATTTGAAAGCAGTGAAAAAGCCGCTGCGTATTACGTGGCGAAATTGCGTGAACAGGTGCGTTATGAAGGAACGCAAAATGTGGCGGCCATTGTACTGGAAACCATTACGGGTTCTAACGGTGTGATTATTCCACCTGATGGATATTTACAAGGTGTACGTAAAATTTGTGATGATTATGGCATTATGATGATTTGTGATGAAGTCATGGCGGGGTATTGTAGAACAGGCAAGATGTTTGCTTTTGAACATTGGGGGATTCAACCGGATATAGTAACCTTTGCTAAAGGCATTACCTGTGGTTATGTACCGCTTGGTGGTGTGGCTGTCAGCAAGAAGATTGCAGCCTATTTTGAGGATCACACGCTTCTTTGCGGTCTTACTTACAGTGGTCACCCCCTCGCCTGCGCTGCAGGTGTGGCAACACTGAATTATTACCGAGAACATGATGTTTTGGGTAATGTGCAGAAGGTTGGAAAACTCTTGGGAACTTTGCTGGAGAAAACGAAAGAAAAGCATGCCTGTGTCGGGGATGTCCGTTATATTGGTCTGTTTGCAGCAGTCGAGCTTGTTAAGGACAAGACAACGAGAGAGCCCTTAGTGGAATATGGTGAAGATCCGCAAGGCATCATGGGGAGCATTGTTAAGATGCTCGAGCAGCGGAATTTTATGACTTATTCTCATGAAAATATGGTACTTGTGGCTCCCCCCTTGATTATTACGGAAGAACAATTGACAGAAGAACTAAAAAAGCTGGATGAAGTGTTAGGTATTGTAGACAAAGAAATTATATAATATAAAAAAAGCACTCGTTTTTGAGTGCTTTTTCATTATGAATAGCGCCTACCTTGTTACCTTACCTCTCACGAATGAAGGAAGAATTCCCAAGCCGCAAATGACGGTGAAAATAATAAAGGCTAAATGAAATTCGCCTGCGAGCTGTTCAATATAGCTGGCCCCTGAGTTGATGTTACCGGAATTGCCTGATAACAGTAGGGTTACAACGGCCATACTTGCTGCTTGTCCGATCAGGCGCATGGTACCGAGTGAAGAAGCGGCGGCTCCATAAAAGCTTTTTTCCACGGATCCCATAATGGCATTGTTATTGGGTGAGGCAAAGAGAGCAAAGCCCAGACCGATTAAAGCCAGACTGGCTATGATGATCCATAAGGAAGTTTGCGGGGTGACAAAAATAAAAAAGGATAGTCCGAGTGTACTTAAAGCCATGCCCCAAGAGGAAACAATGGCCGGTTCGATGCGATCAGACAGTGATCCGGCAAAGGGGGAAAATAACGCCATAATCAGTGGCTGTGATAATAAAATCAAGCCGGATATTTGTGAATCATAACCCATGATAACCTGAAGATAGAGAGACAGTAAAAATCCAATGGCAAAAGTGGCACTATAATTGATCATGGCGGCTAAATTAGAAAAAGCAAAAACCCGATTGCTGAGAAATAACCGGATAGGAAATAGCGGGTATTCCTGTTTGGATTCATAATAAAGAAACAATAGCAATAGACACAGTCCCAGTCCCAGAATATATTTAGCCCATTCCAATCTGGCGACTTCTGAAAGACCATACAAAGTGGAAACGAGGGCGATCATATAACTAAAGCTGCCGACTTTGTCAAATTTCTCTCCTTTGCTTGAAATCCATTCGCCTTTTAGGCGCCAAAGGGTTAGCAAGGTAGTAAAGACGCTGAGCAGTGTGGTAAAATAAAAAATACTGCGCCAGCCAAGATAATAGTTAAGTAATCCGCCAAGTACCGGTCCAAGTGACAGGCCAATATAAATGGAAGCTGAAATAAGTCCCATGGCTTTGCCGCGTTTTTCGGCCGGATATACTAAAGCGACAATGGCCATCCCTGTGCTGAAAATCATGGCACTAGCAATTCCCTGAATCATGCGGAAAATGATCAGTGCTTCGATGGACCAGGCGAAGCCGGAAAAAAGTGATGAAATAGCGAATAAGGCAACACCGAAAATAAAGACTTTTTTGCGACCTATAATATCGGACAGTCGCCCGAAGGGGAGTAAAAAGGCTGCTGTCGAAAGTAAAAAGGCCGCGACTACCCAGCTTAATAGTAAGGCGCCGCCGTGAAATTCCGTACCGATTGCTGGCAAAGCGAGTGTGATGGCACTGCCGCTAAAGGGGGTCACAAAAGACGTAACCATCACGATAATTAAAGTGGTCGTTTCCATTGAAAAATCATAACCCATGTATACACCTCATCCATTTGTTTGGCTATTATATAAAAACAAGCCTAACGCCTTAAAAAAGGAGTTAGGATATAAAGATATATTAACACGTTGACATTTATTTTCATAGACTATTTGTTATAGATTACGATAAAATTTGCATTGAAAGTTGTTATATAATTTGAAAGCATATCCTTGTCTGGAAATAGCAGGAATTCTATAATAATTACCGAAATAATTAAGAACATTATGATAGTATTTTTCGTCTAGATGATTTTATGGTATTCAAAAATATTATAAAAAGCTGGAGGAGAAAGAAATGAAAAAGATTATGAATGTACCGGAACAAGTCGTGGAGGAAATGTTGGAAGGCATGGTTGCCGCTCATCCACAATATGTGAAGAGATTGCCGGGATTTGATGTATTAGTAAGGGCTGGCGGAGCTACGGAAAAAGTGGCTTTAGTGAGTGGCGGTGGCAGCGGCCATGAACCTGCACATGGTGGCTTTGTTGGCAAAGGAATGCTAGATGGTGCTGTTGCCGGAGCGGTATTTACGTCACCCACGCCGGACCAAATATATGAAGCCATTAAGGCTGTAAATGGTGGTAAAGGTGTACTACTTGTCATTAAAAATTATACAGGCGATGTATTGAATTTTGAAATGGCTGCTGAGTTGGCTGAAGCGGACGGAATTCAATTGGATAAGGTCATTGTCGATGATGATGTGGCTGTGGAAAACAGCACATGGACGACAGGTCGCCGGGGGATTGCTGGGACATTATTTGTACATAAATTAGCCGGAGCTAAGGCTGAGACTGGTGGTAATTTAGCGGAAGTCAAA
The DNA here is from genome assembly GCF_018835585.1 of Pelorhabdus rhamnosifermentans. NCBI lineage: Bacteria > Bacillati > Bacillota > Negativicutes > Selenomonadales > Sporomusaceae > Pelorhabdus > Pelorhabdus rhamnosifermentans. The sequence continues at coordinate 74,106 of NZ_JAHGVE010000006.1, read as the reverse complement.
GGGGTGGCCGCAAAAGTCATTGCCAATGTTCGATCCATGGGCATGGCTTTGGCACCTTGTACCGTTCCGGCAGCTGGGAAGCCCAGTTTTGTGCTTGATGAGAATGAAATGGAAATTGGCATGGGGATTCATGGCGAACCGGGTACGCATCGCGAAGCCATTCGTTCGGCTGACGAAATTGTGATGCATTTGCTTGATAAAATTTTTGCTGATATGCCTGTTCAGTCTGGCGAAGAGGTAGCTGTACTTGTAAATGGACTGGGGGGGACGCCGTTGATGGAATTATATGTGGCCAACCGTAAGGTTGCTGAAATTTTAGCAGCTAAGGGTATTCAAGTTGCAAAAACTTTTGTGGGCAATTACATGACTTCATTGGAAATGGCTGGACTCTCTGTTTCTGTTCTCAAATTGGATGAAGAATTAAAATCATTATTACTTGCTCCGGCAGATACGCCGGCTTGGGTGCAATTTTAGATTGGAGGTTGACGGGTGTGGGTGATTTAGCAGCAGCGCTTATTGCAGTAGGCGAAGCAATTATCAAAAATAAGCAATATCTAACAGACTTGGATTCGGCCATTGGTGATGGCGATCATGGACTCAATATGGCGCGGGGGTTTGAAGCCGTTGTAGTCAAACTCAAGACTGGTACGATGATCCAAGAAGTTGGAGCAATAATGAAGCTTGTTGGAATGACACTGATTTCTACTGTTGGCGGGGCATCGGGCCCCCTTTATGGAACGGCTTTTTTGCGTGCGGCTGTACCAAGCGCAGGAAAAGAAGTGATTGATGGACAAACAGCGCTGCTTATGTTTCAGGCAGCAATTAAAGGCATTAAGGATCGAGGTAAGGCCAGTCGTGGCGAAAAGACGATGCTTGATGCGCTGGAACCAGCGCAGGATGCTTTTCAAAAGACTTTTGAGGCGGGAAAATCCTTGCCGGAATGTTTGCATGCCGCCTGTGATGCTGCACAGCAGGGCATTGAATTCACCAAGACCATTATTGCCACGAAAGGTCGGGCCAGTTATTTAGGTGAACGGAGTTTAGGCCACCAGGATCCGGGTGCTACATCATCTTTTATTATGTTACAGGCACTCACGCAATTTTGTGATGGCAGTAAGGAGGCGGTTTAATGGTTGGGATTGTTCTTGTGTCTCATCATGTGAAAATTGCAGAAGGAATCAAGGAATTGGCGGCTCAGATGGCCATGCCTGACCTGAAAATTATTGCTGCCGGCGGTCTTGAAGATGGCTCCATCGGCACAGATGCCTTGCGCATTAGCGAGGCTGTCCGTGAGGCGCAAACAGATGCAGGAGTTGTTATTCTGGCTGACTTGGGTAGTGCTGTGATGAGTAGTGAAACAGCTTTGGAATTTCTTGATGAGGAAGTCAGAAGAAATGTTAAAATTGCCGATGCCCCTATTGTTGAGGGCGCTGTTGCTGCTGTTGTGCAGGCTTCTATTGGTGGAACAGTTGATGAAGTGTTGGCAGCTGCTGAAGGGGCGCGAGATTTACACAAATGTTAAGACATGAGACATAGGAGAGTGATTTTAGTATGAATTTTCGTTTTGCTCATAACAACTTAAATGTGTTCAATTTGGAGAAAAGCTTGTCTTTTTATAAAGAGGCTTTGGATTTAAAGGAAGTCAGACGCAAAGAGGCCGCAGACGGCAGCTTTATTCTAGTTTATCTTGGTGATGGCAAGACAGAACATAAGCTTGAATTAACGTGGCTGCGTGATCGTCAAAAGCCTTATAATTTAGGTGATAATGAAATTCATCTGGCTTTTGTTACGGCTGACTTTGCAGCGGCTCATGCTCATCATAAGGAAATGGATTGTATTTGTTACGAAAATGTTGCGATGGGGATTTATTTTATTGCCGATCCTGATGGATATTGGCTGGAGATTGTTCCAGAGCGGGATTGATTATGGTGATTCAATAAAAAAAGTGCGTGGAGCATAATTTATGCTTCCCCGCACTTTTTTTGAGCTTTTATTTTTCAGGATTTACTTTTTCACGGAAGGTCTGTAGACCGTCTTTCATTTCGATGATGACGGCACTTTTTACGGCGTCATGTGTTTCATTAAGACTGATCATTCCTGATACGGCCGCATAATCTTTCGTTTTGGCTAGTTGATCTTTAATTTTAACAGGATCTGCACTATTGGCGGCTTTCATGGCTTCGATGACCATCATAGTGGCATCGTAAGAGAGAGCTGCAAATGCGTCCGGCGTTTGTCCGTATTCTTGTTTGTAACTTTCTACAAAGGATTTTACAGCCGGACTATTGTCATCTGGTGAGTAGTGATTACTGAAAAACGTATTATTTAAGGCTGTTTTGCCGGCTATTTCCGGTAATTTAGCTGAATCCCAGCCGTCACCACCCAAAAATGGCATATTTAAACCAAGTTCACGGCTTTGCTTAATAATCATGCCTACTTCCTGATAATAACCAGGCAGGAAGACGACATCGGGATTGAGTGATTTCATTTTGGTTAAGGTAGCTTTAAAATCAGTGTCTTTGGCTAAGTAGGCTTCTTCATCTAAGATGGTTCCACCATTTTTTTCAAACGTTTCTTTAAAAAATTGTCCCAGGCCTATGGCATAGTCACTGGATTTGTCGAGATACAAAACAGCTGTTTTAGCATGAAGTGATTTCATGGCAAAGTTTGCCATGACCGAGCCTTGGAAGGGATCGATAAAGGCGGCGCGGAATAGAAAATCACGTACTTTGCCTGTACTGGGATCAACTGTTACTTTGGGATTTGATGCTGTTGGGCTAATGGCTAGCACCTTGTTGTCCTGATTGACTTGAGACGCTGCGACAACACTTGAGGAGGCAATTGGAGCGATGACAGCAACAACTTTATCCTGGGTAATTAGTTTTTGCATGGCATTTGCTGCTTCGGCGGCTTCGCTTTTGTTGTCTGCTACAACAAGACTGAGTTGTTTTCCGAGTACACCGCCATTAGCATTGACTTGTTTAATTGCTAGTTTGGCTCCATTTGCTGCTGACTGGCCAAATGTGGCATTGTTTCCTGTCATTTCTAAATCGGCACCCAATTTAATTTCGTTTGCTGATTGCTGGCTGCCACAACCTGTCAGGAGTGATGCCGCTAAGATGCCTGAAAGCAGGAAGGTAGTAAAATGACGCTTTTTTTGGTTAAACATAATTCTCCCTCTTTTCATAAATGTCTACTGGTAGAATAACTTTGTGCACAATATAATAATTATAAAATTACAGATAGCAGATGTCAATGCGTTCAATCATTATCTTTCGAAATTATCAGATAAGGTAAAAAGCGAACATAATTTGCAAGCTGTAGTAGGAAAGAAGCAATAGGCACAGAATAAGGTAGATAAAGAATGAAAGGTAGGGGAAAATATGAAAAAAAGTTTTTATAGTTTTTTGGTAGTTTGTCTAGTGAATATTGTTTTTATGAGCGGCTGTTTTAGTAATTCAGGGACTCCTTCGACAAATGAGCTAAATAGTGGACAAGGAACAGGGAAAAATCGCGTGGCTACATTTGATACATCCCTTGGAGTTTTTAAGGTGCAGCTGTTTGAGGATAAGGCTCCTTTAACAACGAAAAATTTTATTGATTTAGTAAATAAGCAGTTTTATGATGGACTGACTTTTCATCGTGTTATTGATGGATTTATGATTCAAGGCGGTGATCCCAACGGTAACGGGACAGGTGGTCCTGGCTATACAATTAAGGATGAATTTAATCCGGATCTTAAACATGATTCAGCAGGAATTATTTCCATGGCTAACGCCGGTCCGAATACAGGGGGCTCCCAGTTCTTCATTACCTTGGCACCTACGCCTTGGCTGAATAATCACCATGCTGTTTTTGGTAAGGTTATTGAGGGACTCGATGTTGTTCAGGCTATTGGTAAGGTTAAGACGGGTGACAATGATCGACCCTTGCAAAATGTCGTGATTAAGAAAATTACGGTGGAGTAAATTTTGAATTACGTGTATCTATTAGCCTGTTCAGATAAAACGTTGTATACTGGTTGGACAACGGATTTGACAAAACGTGTAGCCACGCACAATAAAGGGAAAGGGGCCCGTTATACACGCAGTCGCCTGCCTGTTAGGCTAGTCTACTATGAAGAATGCGTAAGTCCCAGCGAGGCTTTGAAACGGGAGGCACAAATTAAAAAGTTGGGGCGTCAAGCTAAGCTGCAGCTTGTTGCGGGTTTATTAGACAGGGAGAATAAAGAATGATGAATATCGTAGCTTGTGAAAAAGTCACCAAGGGTTTTAGTGAAAAAAATCTGTTCGATAATATTACCTTTCATATTGATGAAGGGGAAAAGGTTGGTTTAATTGGTGTTAATGGTACAGGTAAATCAACATTGCTTAAATTGATTGCCGGCCTAGAAACGCCTGATAGCGGTCTTATCACAGTCAACAGTCATGCTTGTGTTCAGTATTTACCGCAAAATCCGAATTTTGATGATCAGGCAACTGTGTTGGAAGAAGTTTTTCGCGGCTCACTACCTGTCATGAAGTCGCTGCGTGAATATGAGATCGCTCTTGAAAGATTGCAGCATGAAGGGCAGAATCAGGTGCTGCAGGATAAGTTGATTGCCTTATCGGCTAAAGTCGATGAAGCGGACGGCTGGCAATTGGAAAGTGAAGCAAAGACTATTTTGACCAAGCTCGGTATTGGAAATTTTTCAGCAGTTATGGGAACTCTTTCGGGTGGACAAAGAAAAAGGGTGGCTCTGGCTACGTCTTTGATTCAGCCTTGTGATTTGCTTATTCTTGATGAGCCTACGAATCACATTGATTTTACGGCTGTCATGTGGCTGGAACAGTATCTGAACAGTCGTAAGGGCGCTTTACTTATGATTACGCATGATCGCTATTTTTTGGATCGTGTTGTCCAACGTATGCTTGAGCTTGATAAGGGAGTGCTTTATAGTTATGTGGGTAATTATAGCCGCTTCTTAGAACTAAAAGCCGAACGTGAAGAGCAGCAGGCAGCGACGCTCGAGAAAAAACAAAATTTATTACGCCGTGATTTGGCATGGATTCGGCGGGGCGCGCAGGCAAGGTCTACGAAACAAAAAGCCCGTATTGAACGATTCGAGGCGCTTCAAGGGGATACAAAGGAGATTGGGCGTGATGAACTTTCTCTTCAGTCTCAAGCTTCTCGTTTAGGCCGCACGATTATTGAAATTGAAGGGCTAAGCAAGAGCTTTGACGGAGTCCCAGTTATTCAAGATTTTAGTTATATTGTTTTGCGTAATGATCGCGTTGGAATTGTTGGACTCAATGGCCGCGGAAAATCAACGCTGTTAAATTTGATTGCAGGCAAAATCGTGCCTGACGCAGGCACGATTCATATTGGTCAAACCGGGAAAGTGGGTTATTTTTCGCAGGAAAACCAAGAACTCGATGAAAGTTTGCGTGTCATTGAATATATTCAACAAGAGGCTCATTATGTGAAGGCTGCTGATGGTACTTTAATTAGTGCGGCTCAGATGCTGGAAAGGTTTTTATTTCCCCGTCTTTTACAGTGGACACCCATCGCAAAACTATCAGGGGGAGAGAAACGGCGCCTTTATTTACTGAAAATTTTAATGGCAGCACCTAATGTACTGTTGCTTGATGAACCCACAAATGACTTGGATATTCAAACTTTGACTATCTTAGAAGATTATTTGTCCGGCTTTGATGGTGCCATTATTGCAGTTTCTCATGATCGGTATTTTTTAGATAAGATAGCTAAGCGGTTGTTTGTTTTGGAGGGTAAGGGCAGTATTGTTCCTTATGCGGGGAATTTTAGTGACTATGAAGAAACTTATTGTGCTGAAAGTGAGCCTGTCACAAAACCTAAGGCGGATTCATCACGTACTCAGTCTCGTCCGAAAGTGCTAAAGTTTACTTTCAAGGAACAAAGAGAGTATGATGTTATTGAGGAATCTATTGAAGCTGCCGAGGGAGAGATTGCTGTGGTTGAACAGCAAATGGCTGATGCGGCTCAGGATGCCGGGAGATTGCAGGTACTGTGCGGCGAATTGAATCAAGCTAAAGCAAAGCTTGAAACATTAATGGAACGTTGGACATACTTGGCCGATCTTGCTGAACGCATTCAAAAAAGTAGAAGTTAATTTATGGTAAAAAAGTTATATTTAGAAATATTTTCATAAAATTTTTCAAAAACGACATTAAAAAATTTGCAATTTTCTTTAGCTGTGTTATAATAGCTATGGACATGTAAAAAGTGAAGCAATACATAGAACCGATCTTGCGCCTCTTGGAATTACAAGTGTAGCATTAAAGCAGTTTGAGGTATTCCGCTTTTTTCATGGATTTATTTTACGGGAGGCCATCATAAATGGTAGGAAAAGTTAAATGGTTTAATGCAGAAAAAGGATTTGGATTTATTGCTCGTGAAGATGGAGACGACGTTTTTGTTCATTTCTCCGCAATTCAAGGCGACGGTTTCAAAACCCTTGAAGAAGGTCAAAACGTCGAATTTGATATTGTTCAAGGCAACCGTGGACCTCAAGCCGCTAATGTTGTTCGTATGTAATTCGAGGCTGATTGAAAGCATCTTTCTTAGGAAAGATGCTTTTTTTAATATCCTTTATTGATTAGGATGCAACTAAAGAGGTGTTTTCGTGAATCATTCAGCATGTTCTCCCTTGTTTTCAGCGGTCTGTCAGGGAAAGTTTATGGATCGGCCCAATCGGTTCATTGTTCATTGTGAAGTAGAGAAGGCAATTGTTGAAGCCTATTTGCCTAATCCAGGGCGCATGTGGGAACTGTTGTTTCCAGGTGTTATGCTCTTTCTCATTCCTAATGGACAAGCACAAAAAACGCGTTTTACTGTTGTTGCTGTAGAACGGGAAGGCCAGCCCATTATGCTTCATACGCAAGCGACAAATGAAGTGGCAGAAAGGCTGCTCGTGGAAAAGCGTCTGCCTGGTCTAGAAGATGCTAGAGTTGTGCGGCGTGAGGTTACCGTGGGGGCACACCGATTTGATTTTTTACTTGTTAGAGGTGAAAAGCCCTACTATTTAGAAGTTAAATCATGCACATTATTTGAGGGTTCTATTGCCATGTTTCCTGATGCCGTGACTGAGCGAGGACGGCGGCATTTAGAGGCTTTAGCCGATCTTGCTACAGCAGGTACGCCTTGTGGCGTGTTATTTTTAGTTCATTGGCCCCAAGCAAACGCTTTTTTGCCTGATTATCATACGGATTTTGCATTTGCTCAAACTTTTTACAAGGTGCGAAAAACGCTTGATTTTTATCCTATTGCCATTGATTGGAAATCTGACTTTTCTTTTGCTTCAATGAGCAAGAAGCTTACCATTCCTTGGCAACTTCTTGAATGTGAATTGGATGATGGCGGCAGTTATATTATGGTTATGGAACTGATGCAAGATGAGATGATTGAAGTGGGCAGTCTGGGAAGGCTATTGTTTCAGCGAGGCTATTATTTGTATATTGGCACAGCCAAGAAAAATTTGACGGAGCGTATGAATCGTCATTTAAGAAAACGGAAAAAAGTTCATTGGCATATTGACTATTTGCGGGACAAAGTTACGCACTGCACAGCGATTCCTATCCGGTCAAGTGATTCTCTTGAACATGAGTTGGCTCAGGCAGTATCAAGTATTGCTGATTGGCAGGTCCCTCACTTTGGTTCATCTGATTGTAGCTGCACTACTCATCTGTTTGGGATGAGTGAGAATCCTTTGCATGACAGGCCATTTATTCGACTGTTGCAGTATTTTCGGATCGGGAGACTGAAGGATAGCCAGCTTTTTAAATAAAAGTCAATCAGAGAAAGGACAGATAAAAGTAATGCTCCTAAAAGATATTAAACAGAAAGTAGATCAAGGTACTCAGTGGATTGAGGTGCGTACTCTATCAATTAGTGTGATGATTGGGATTGCTACGTTTTTATGGATTGTAGCGAATATGTATTATAGCGATCTCACTGCAGTCGGCACGGCTACAATAAAAAAAACGGGCAAAGAATTAGGTTCCTTGGCTGTAGTGTGTATGCTGGCAGCAGCTTCATATTATCTTGTGCGGGAATTTTTTGTGCGTAGTCGTAAAAAGTTGCCGGTGATGGTGAGAAATCAATCCCTATTCACCTTTAGCATTGTTGTTTTACGGCGACTGCATATCTGGTTTGGTGTTCTTGCTATTAGTTTTGTAGTAGACCATGGCTATTTGCTATGGACAATCCGTAAGCAGGTTGGTTTTGACAAACTTGTTCAAACGGGTTTCTTTGCTGCTTCCGTTCTGATTTTTTTGGTTCTTACAGGCATATTGATACGTTTTTATCCTGCTGTCCGACAAATTCGTGTGGGACATCGGGTCTTGGCATTTTTAGTATTTGCTGGAATTGTAATGCATAAATTGATAAGGTGAGCACCATAATGAGCAGCATTGACACTGAATTTTTGTTATGCTACGATAATTAAAAGCTTTCAATTTATAATGAAAGTTCGCATAATTTCCGGATGTAGAATAGGGGGATTTTATGGCTAAATCAGACAAAACAGCAGTAAGAGAAACTTTTTCTTCGGGATTGGCAGTGTTTTTTGCTACGTTAGGATCCGCTGTAGGATTAGGAAATATTTGGAAATTCCCTTATCTTACGGGCGAATATGGTGGTGGCGCCTTTCTATTTATTTATTTGTTGTGTATTTTATTTGTTGGCATTCCGATTATGATTGGTGAATTTTATATTGGGCGTAAGACGCGTCAAAATCCTGTTGGAGCTTATAAGCAATTAAGTCCAGATAGTTATTGGAAGATTAACGGGTTTATGGGAGTGATTGCAGCTTATCTTATTATGTTTTTCTATAGCTGCGTTGCCGGATGGGTGTATTTTTATTTTTTTAAGGCCCTTATAGGAGATTTCTCCAGTATTACCATGGCTACAGCTAAGGCGGAATTTGGCAGTGTTGTTATAGGACCCTTTGCACCGTTATTTTGGCAGTTTTTTGTCTTAACTGTTGTTGCTGCTATTTTGATTAAGGGTGTTGAAAAAGGAATTGAGCGGATTACAAAGACACTAATGCCGGTCTTATTTTTATTAATTATTATTTGTGATATTCGTGCTTTGACGCTGCCAGGAGCTGGGGAAGGATTAAATTTTTTGTTTCACGTTGATTTTAGCAAATTAACATCTGTCGCTATCTTAACAGCCCTTGGCTTGGCCTTCTTTAAATTATCTCTTGGTATGGGGACGATGCTTACCTACGGTAGTTATTTTACAAAAGATAATAATTTATTTGGTACCGCAAGTAAGGTAGCTTTATCTGATACGATTGTTTCTATGTTGGCAGGTATTGCTATTTTTCCAACGGTTTTTTCCTTTGGCATGGAACCAAGTGCTGGTCCAGGACTGCTTTTTATGACGATCCCGCTGGTTTTTTCGCAGATGCCGTTGGGGAGCATTTTACTTGTGGCGTTTTTTTTCCTGACATCTATTGCTGCAACGACAGCTATGATTTCTATAGTTGAAGTTGTGACAGCCTATTTTGTCGAGGAGCGGAAAATGAACAGGACGAAAGCCGTGGTTATTAATAGCTTGGTGATTGCTGTTGTGGGTGTTTTAGCAACTCTGTCGGCTGATAAGGATAGTTTGCTAGGCGGCATGACTTTTTTTGGCAAGGGATTTTTCGACTGGTTTGATTATTTGTCGTCCAATGTTTTATTACCTGTCGGTGGCTTGCTTATTGCTCTTTTCATTGGACATGTGACGAAGAAACAAGATTTGAAAGAGGAACTTTCCAATCAGGGAACACTTGCTATTGACTTTATTTTTGAAGCGTTCTATTTTATTATTCGTTATGTAACACCGATATTACTTATTATTGTTTTCTTGAATGCTATTGGTATTATTAAAGTGTAACATTTGTTATAAAGAGACCATAAAATGGTCTGTATCACTTTATTAGGTGATACAGACCATTTTTTTTTGAATTTTACGCCTTTTTGCAGCAATTTATTTTCTAGCAGTCTGGGTGGATTTTAGCTTACGGCAATGTTACACTAAGAGAAAGGAATATATTAGGGAATGTCAGGGAGATTCGATGGAGATTTTTGAGAAAATATTGTATTTTGGATTTGATGTAATTCTTCCCCTTGTTGTCGGTTATCTATTACACCGTTTTTCGGCATTGAAACAAAGAATTTTTGACAAAATTATTTTTTATAATTTGTTTATTGTTTATCCCGCACTTACGGTGCTGTCTTTCTGGCAACTCAAAGTAACGATTCATTTGTTGTATTTGCCATTGCTTGGTGTATTGATGCATATTGTGCCGGGGCTGGTTGCTTATATGAAAGTAAGAACAAAATATATAGAGCCCCTTGATCAAGGCAGTTATATGTTGTCTGCTATTTTATTCAATGGCGGAACACTCGGCGGGTTAGTAGCGTTTATTTTTTATGGTGAAAGCGGTTATGCTTATACTATGCTAATCTTATTGTTAGCAAATTTTATGTTGTTTCTATTTTGTTTTCCTTTGGCTCAGCATTATTATGAATTGGGGCAAGGGGAGACAGGTCATGCTATTTCTTGGAAGAAGCTATTAATTAATCGCAATCAATTGCCTGTATTAAGTATTTTTATTGGGATAGCTTTAAGTGTTGGACAGCTTGCGAGACCTGCAATGTTCGATGTTTTGTTTACTCTCATGGTGCATATAGGCGCTTGGACAGCATTAATTCCAGTGGGGTATGCAATTGATTTTGGCCAAATCCGTCATTATTGGCGTGAGATGCTGGATCTTTTGTGGATTAAATTTTTGGTTACGCCACTCATTTTATATGCCTTTACTTATCCTGTTATAAGTGATAAGGAAGTGCTTTATACGGTAATTATTATTGGCAGTACGCCGACTGCGATTAATGCGGTTCTTACGGCACGACTTTACCGTCTTAATATCCATATTGCTACAACTGCTTTTATTTTGACAACGGGGTTTTATTTGGTTGTTATTGTGCCATTTTTGTTGGTCGCATTATAGTTTTTTTGCGAAAAAGCATTTGATTGTCCTTTTGAAATGCAGTAGTATAAGTAGTTGTAAACAGAAAATTGAGGGTGTGGTTTTTATTTTATTTCAACCAGTTTTATTAGAAGATAAAGAGGTTATTGATGAGTTTTTACACTCGAACCCCTCTGAGAGTTCGAATTGTAATTTTACAAATTTTTATATGTGGCGTAAACCTTATCATATTGAGTGGACTGTTGTTGATGATTGCCTTTGTGTTAAGGCGTCTCATCATGGTCAGACTTATTTGCTGCCTCCTGTAGCAAATAAAGGTGGTAATATTGACAAGGCATTGGTTGCAATACTTCGTTATTTTGAAGAGATGGGTGAGCAGTTTATGCTCAAAGGCGTTACAGTCGAAAGTAAGGCTGTTCTTGAGGCGCTAAGGCCGGGGAATTTTCAGTTTGTTTCTGATCGCGATAATTTTGATTACGTCTATTTGGCAGAAGATTTAATCGGACTGAAAGGAAGAAAATATAGCAGTAAAAAGAATCATTTGAATTATTTTAAGCGTACTTATAGTCAGTATCAGTATTTATCCATCACCAATGACTTGTTACCAAGCTGTCTGGAAACGGCACTGGAATGGTATGATTTGCGCGGCTTAGATGAGGAAAGCGAAATCGAGCTGGAAAAAGCGGCTGTCATTGATCTTTTGAATCATTATGAGGTTTTAGGACTTAGTGGCGGGGCCATTTTGATTGATGGTAAAATGGAGGCCTTTACGATTGGTGAACAATTAACAAGTAATATGGCACTGGTTCATATCGAAAAAGGCAATCCTAATATTCGTGGTGTGTATCAGGCTATCAATCAGGAGTTTTGTCGTGATCGCTGGTCAGATATGAAATATATTAATCGCGAAGAAGATATGGGCATGGAGGGCTTGCGACAAGCCAAGGAGTCTTACCATCCTGTGAAACTCGTTGAAAAATATGACGCTTTTATGGCCTTGAAGGAGTGACAGGCATGGAATACCGTTTGATGAATGACAAAGATGAGTCTCAGATAAAAGCTTTGTGGTCTTACTGCTTCGAGCCGGAAGACCACCCTTTTTTTAAATGGTATTTTAGTGATTATTATGATCAGAAGAATGTGTTGGCTGGTTTTCAGGCAGATTCTCTTCTCTGTGCCGTCCATTTAAATCCCTATCAACTGCGTCTACGTGGTCATGATTTTGCTACTTCTTACATTGTGGGTGTGGCGACCTTCCCAGAAGGACGTAGCCAGCGTTTGGTAGGAGGATTGCTCAAAGCGGCTTTTGTAGAAATGCATCAGAGGCATGAGGCTGTTACTATTTTGATGCCTTTTCAAGGAAAATTTTATTATCCCTACGATTTCGAGTTTTGTTATCATCATATAAAATATACTCTTCCGCTAGTTGATTTAAAGTTTACTGCTCAAGGTGCCGGAAAATTTGTTGTTTTAGAGAAGCAGCATATTTCTTGCTTGCAGCAAGTATACAAGGCCTTTACAGCAGATAAGCATGGTTATGTGTTGCGTCATGATGAGAATTGGCGAATGCTCTTGGCCGAACATAAGAGTGATCAAGGCTATGCCTATATGCTTGTTGAAGAGGAGCAGCCAGTTGGTTATATTCTTTATACAATGCGCAATGATGTTTTGCTTGTAAAGGAATTGGCTTACGTTAATTTTGCGGCTGAACAACAATTGCTGCATTTTTGTTATAACCATCATTCACAAGTCAGTATGTTGGAATGGAATGCGCCTTTGGATGATGGGTTATTATTTTCTTTGCCTGATCCCAAGCGGGGTGTGGCCTTGTATCCTTTTATGACAGGGAGAATTGTCGATGTGAGTGAGGCACTCATGTCAGCATTCTACCCAGCAGGAAGTCAGGCTGAGGTAATTTTTGCTGTGACGGATCGGCTAGCGCCTTGGAATGAAGGAATCTTTCAATTGACTGTTGTAGAGGGAAAAGGCACGGTTCGCGTCGTACCTCAGTCAACTATGAATTGTGATAAGTTGTGTATACTTAGTGTGGGGGCTTTATCACAGCTTTTTTTTGGACGTCTGTCGGCGAGCCAACTAAAAAAGCTGGGCAGATTAACTGCGCCATCTTCTGTGATAGGAGTGCTTAACAAGCTGTTTCCGATGTGTACAAACTATATAAATGAATATTTTTAAGATTTTTATCTACAGGCTTGGATAAGGGTGAGAAAGAACCAGACAATACCACTTGCAATAAGGGGGCCTACAGCTAGTCCTTTGAAAAAAGCGACACCAACGACTGTACCGATAATGAGGGGTGTTACCACTTCCGGTGTTGTTGACATAAAAGGAAGTCCCCGTCCGGCCAACCAGGCAACGATGACGCCAATCGTGATGGCTACCAGGCCGGTAGGTGTCGTAAAGACAGAAGCCATATCGTTCATGGTAATACTTCCTTTTACAATGGGAACAAGTACAGACATGGTAATGAGAATAATGCCAAGCTGTAAACCATGATTTTCAATGATTGGAAAGTAATTGTCGAAACCGCTTAGTTTAACAAGTAATAATGCCCCGGCAGCAATGGCCACAGAGTTGTTATGTCCTAGTACAGATAAAACGAGTATGACGAGTATGGGAAGGTTTTCAAAACTCATGAAGATCACTCCAAATTTTTTTCAAATTAGAATATAGTTTATTCGATGATGAGGAGGAAGGTGTCTTAAGTTAATTCGAAAGTGGCCGTAATGGGAGCATGGTCAGAGGGACGACTTTTTTTGCGGAGTTCCGTATCAATGGCAGCGGATCTCGAATAGTCAGCCAGACTTTTTGTTGCATAAATATGGTCAATACGCCAACCGAGTCCTCGTTCAAGGGCATTTTTTATGCGATAGTCCCAAAAACTATAGAGATTTCCCTGGGGACAGTGTTTGCGGAAAATGTCTGTAAAACCCCAGTCACGTACGGTTCTCAGCGCAGCCTGCTCAGCAGGGTGAAACCCGACACGGCCAGCCAGGCGCTTGGGATCATGTACATCTAAGGCGTCAGGTGCGACATTGAAGTCACCGAGCCATAATACACGATCTTCCGGTGTGAAGTGGCGGGAAAAATAATCCCGCATATGAGTCATCCAGTCTAGCTTATATTGAAAATAATCGGTGTCTACTTCTCGTCCTTGCGGAACATAAGTATTTACAACAGTATAGTTGTCAAACGCAGCGTAAATCAGGCGGGCTTCGCCTGGTGCTCCCCATTCATCCAGACCGAAAGATATATGGTCTGGTTTTTGTTTACTTAAAATGGCTACACCGTTTTTCCCTTTTTCACCTAAATAAGTACTGTAATAACCGGCGTCATTGAGGGCGGTTAAGGGAAAATCTTTATCTTGGACCTTCGTTTCTTGTAAGCAGACAACATCTGGCTGAAAGCTATTCATCCATACAATGAGATCTGCTAAGCGTATACGGATGGAATTAATATTAAAACTGGCGACGCGCAGAGTAGCCATTGTATTCACCTCAAAATTCTATTTCTTTACACAATTCGTGTTCTGAAGTGAAACTCCTGTTGTTATTTGAGTGTTAATTTTCTGAGCTTAGCAGGAACAGTAACTACTTAGCTATAATTAAATTAAAGTAAGAATTATAAAGGGGAGAAAGCCAATGGAACTTGCCAAAAAAAAAGTTTTAATTTGTGACGATTCGATGTTGGTACGGCGAAAACTGCGAATTTTGTTGGAAGACGAATTTGCTTGCGTAGTCGCTGAAGCATCGAATGGGCAGGAAGCGATTACCCGTTATGAGGAGGACAAGCCTCAACTGGTTTTTATGGACATTGTGATGCCAGTATGTGACGGCTTAGAGGCTTTACAGAAAATTAAGAAGCTGGATGGTGATGCACAAGTCATTATGGTTTCTTCAACAGGCACTTCGGGTAAATTGATTGATGCTTTAAAGTTAGGCGCAATTGATTTTATTCAGAAACCCTATGATAAAGAACAGATAGCCAAGGCCCTTTCAAGTATACATAGCTAAAGGAGTGAGGATATGTTTAGCCAATATTTTGGCCAATATTTATTGAACAAAGGCATTTTATCTATTGATCAATTATGTACAGTATTAGACCAAGAGAAGTCGGTAAAAGTAAAAGTTGGCATTTTGGCTATGGATGCGGGCTATATGACTGTGCAAGAAGTAGAGAAAATCCATCAATCCCAGAAAAGGCAGGATAAACGCTTTGGTGAACTTGCTATTGAGCAGGGATTTTTGAAAAAAGAACAATTAACGAAATTGCTTGCCATTCAAAATCAAAAATACTTACAATTGAGTCAAGCCATTGTTGATCAAGGCTACTTAACGTTGACTGAAGTTAATGGAGCGCTCAAGCGTTATAAAGCCGATAATAATTTGTCGGATGACAATGTGGAAGCTTTAGTTAAGGCGGATGTGGATGAGATTGTGCGATTCAATCTGGACTTCGGTGGGCAGGCCAAGGCCGATGTTTACTATCATTATGTTGCTCTTGTGATACGCAACATTGTTCGCTTTCTTGGTGAAACACCTGTGATTATGAAAAATAGTCCTGTTACAAATCAAACGTATCCCTGGCTGATTACTCAAAAGATGGACGGTAGAGGTGGACTTGTTTCTGCCCTGGGTTTAACAGATCGGACCTTGCTTACTATTGCAACCCGTTATAGTGGGGATGCGATGACGACTTTTATAGATGATTATGCTAAGGATTGTGCAGCGGAATTCTTAAATCTTACGAATGGCATTTTCTGCGTGAATACATCGAATGAGGGTGTAGAACTGGAACTGAAACCACAACGGATTCAGGCACAGGCGGTATTTCCGGGTGGTAAAGGGGAGATTATTCCCATTCATGTTTCATTTGGAGATATTTTCTTACTTGTTTTGTAATGAGAGGGCATGCAATGAGCGATTGTTGCGGGCCTTCTTTTCAAGTAAGGATTTATAAATCTTACGCTTGTTAGCATTTGCACCTTGATAGTGAATACATTATAGTAGGTACCGGAAAAATTCTAACAAAACGGGTTGGCGAGGCTATAAGCCTTATGAAAAGGGGGATTATTAGTGCTCAAACATTATATTCTTGATACTAATGTTCTACTGCATTCACCTCATTCTCTCTATGCCTTTAATGAACATGCTGTGGTTATACCGGAAGTAGTGTTAGAAGAATTGGACCGTTTTAAAGGAGAATCTTCAGAAAGAGGTGCCAATAGCCGACAGATTTCACGGATTATCGATGTCTTGCGTGAAAAAGGTGACTTACTTCAAGGTGTATTGATAAATGATGAGGGTGGGACTTTAAGGATTGAGACGAATCACTTAAATACGTCTATGCCAGCTCATTGGGATCGCATTAAGGCGGATAACCGGATTTTGCAGGTGTGTAAAGGACTTAGTGAAGCGGGAAGTACTGCTATTTTAGTGAGTCGTGATACAAATATGCGTGTTAAGGCATCTATTCTCGGGTTACTTGCAGAGGATTTTCGCAATGACAAGGTGGCGACGATTCAGGAGCAATATACAGGTCGTGCTGTAGTCTATACATCCACGGCTGTGATTAATCAATTTCATGCAGCGGATACTCATTCAATTCAGTCAGATGATGTGCAAATTTTTGATGAAAATAGTCATGAGCTGCGGGATGTTTCGCTTATAACTAATCAGTTTGTCATGCTTCAGTCTACAGATAATGATCGCCATACAGCGTTAGGGCGTTTTGATGGTGAAAAAATTGTTCACTTAAAATACAGTAGTCATAATCCTTTTGGTGTTGTGCCGCGCAATATCGGACAGGTTTTTATGCAGGAATGCCTGATGATGAGTGCGCAGGAGGCACCGCTTGTGATTATTAAAGGGCCTGCTGGAACAGCGAAGACCTTTTATTCTCTTGCTATTGGGCTTCACCATTTTATGGAATCCCGGTCGAAGGAGTATCAACATTTGCTTATTTGCCGGCCCCATGTTCCTCTTGATGAAGAAATCGGTTTTTTGCCTGGTTCTGAGAAAGACAAGATTGAGCCTTATATGCGCTCAATTAAAGATAATCTTTACACCTTAATGTCAGGCAATACGATGACTGAGGCCAAGGATATTATGCAGGTAGAAGAGACGGTGCAGATGCTGTTTGAAAATCGTGTGATTCAAACAGAGGCGTTAGCTTATCAGCGTGGCAGATCACTTTATAAATACTGGATGATTTTAGATGAGATGCAAAATGCAACACCCCGGCAGGCTAAAGCGGTGATCACTCGGCCGGGGATTGGAACCAAGATTATTTTGATTGGCGATCCGGAGCAGATTGATCACCCCTTTCTTGATAATCAGTCAAACGGGCTTTCGTATGCGAGTGAAAAAATGAGAGGCAGTAAGCTTTGTTATCAAGTGACACTTCAGCATGATGAGTGTGAACGGTCACCGCTTGCGGCAGAGGCTGCACGAAGATTATAACGGTTTTAAGGCTGCGTTGTGAAACCTCGGTTTCAACGCAGCTTTTATTTGCAGTTATTACACCAAGACCCCCGGCATATAATTTCATTAATGTCAAATTTTTGCCTAAGCGGGGTGGGGAAATGCTCGGTCAGTGGGACATGGTCATTCGGTTGTTTGTTTCTTGTTTATTAGGAGGAATTGTAGGCTATGAACGTCAGTCGAGAAATAAATCAGCCGGGTTAAGAACACATATCTTAGTCAGTCTTGGCTCTTGCCTTATTATGATCCTTTCCATTGATGAATATAGTCGTGTGCAAGGGTTAACCAATGCTGATCCGGGGCGGCTAGCGGCACAAGTTGTCAGTGGCATTGGTTTTTTGGGGGCGGGAACGATTATGAAGGAAGGACTCACTGTGCGCGGTCTGACGACAGCCGCTAGCCTGTGGGTGGTGGCTGGCATTGGTCTGGCTGTGGGAAGCGGTTGCTTCTTGGGTGCCTTTGTTGTAACAGGCTTTGTATTTTTGACGCTTGGTAGCTTATCGAAAATTGAACTGTTTGCATCCAATGCTACATTACATTTCGTTGTTCAGACTGTGAATAGTCCTGGGCAAGTAGGTAAAATCTGTTCCGGTCTCGATGCACTTGGTGCCGTTATTCGCGAGATGAAAATTGATACGAAAAATGCTGTTGACAATATTATTGAAATTCAATTGTATATTTATGTGACGGATACAGTCACGATGGAGAAAATTATTACGACGCTTATGGCCGTGGAGGGGATTACGGCTATTGATGGTCAAAGTGAACGATCCATCCCTGATATGTGACTTTTTGTAATAAAAGATGATTATTCTTGTCTGCTAGGTAGCTTTATCGCTGCTTAGCAATTTTTTTTGTCATCTATTGACGAATAATCTATTTATCCTATATAATAAACATGTGAATATATCTTCATATGTAGGTGGTGATAGCATGGATGAACGGGATTGTGATGTGTGTGAAGAGCTGTGTGAACATCCTCAAGCGATTTGTTTGGCCAAGGCGGAGATTCTTTCGAACGAGGCCGCTCAGCAATTAGCTGAAACGTTTAAGATACTCGGTGACACGACACGAGTAAAAATTTTGCAAATTTTAGCTAAACGTGAATTATGTGTCTGTGATATTGCAGCAGTTGTCCAGATGGGTCCGTCTGCTGTGTCGCATCAACTCAGGCTGTTGCGTGGTGCACGGCTCGTAAAGTACCGCCGCGAGGGCAAAATGGCTTATTATTCGCTTGATGATGATCATATTTCAGCATTAATTGAACAGGGAATTTCACATATTTCTCATCGATAAAAAATAAAGCTAAGTGAGGGCGGACGATGACACAACAAGCCGAATGGAGCAGTGATCAGGTC
Organism: Pelorhabdus rhamnosifermentans; assembly: GCF_018835585.1. Classification (NCBI taxonomy): domain Bacteria; kingdom Bacillati; phylum Bacillota; class Negativicutes; order Selenomonadales; family Sporomusaceae; genus Pelorhabdus; species Pelorhabdus rhamnosifermentans. Next base: position 55,246 of record NZ_JAHGVE010000006.1, on the reverse strand, counting down.
GTTTTATTTGCGGTGAATGGCATTACTTGTCTTGATTGTGCAGCTAAATTTGAACAGGCTGTGAAAAAATTGCCGGGTGTTCATAAGGCCTCGCTCAATGTAATGGCTGGTAAGCTGACAGTTGAAGGTGTTGTGGATTTAGAGGTTCTTAGGCAATTAGGACGTAGCGAAAATTATTCGATTACGCCGATGAAACAGCAATGCAAAATGAATGTGCCTAAAGGGACCTTTCAGATGGATTTTTATCGGGCACTTGGGTCGGCTGTTGCCTTATTTGTTGCATACGGTCTAGAAAGAAATTCTTTCCTGCCACAGATATTTGTTGCCTGTTATGTACTTGCTACGGTACTTGGCGGTTGGAAAAATTTTATTAATGCTGCTCACGCTTTAGCTCGGGGACGCTTTAATATGAGTGTCTTAATGGGAATTGCTGTGCTTGGGGCATTTGCCATCGGGCAATATGAAGAAGGGGCCGTTGTGGCATTTCTTTTTTCCATCTCAGAAATTTTGGAAGCCTGGACGTTAGGAAAGGCACGTCATTCTATTCGTCAGCTCATGGATATTGTGCCAAAGGTTGCAAGGATTCGGCGGGGGTCGGAAGAACTAGAAGTTGTTGTTGAAGATATTCATATTGGTGATGTGATGATGATTTATCCAGGTGAAAAGATTGCCATGGATGGTATCATTCTTTCTGGGCAGTCGGCTGTGAATCAAGCGTCTGTTACAGGGGAATCCTTGCCGATTGACAAGGCTGCGGGAAACGAGGTCTATGCCAGTACATTTAATACCTATGGATTTTTAGAAGTGAAAGTAACAAAGCTTGTACAAGATTCGACGATTTCCCGCCTGATTCAGTTAGTAGAAGAGGCACAGCAGAATAGGGCACCGCTGCAGAATTTCGTGGAGCGTTTTGCTGCTATTTATACACCGGCTGTTTTTATTTTGGCAGTAGGTATTATGATTATTCCGCCGCTGTTTTTTTATTACGCCTGGGACGAGTGGATTTATCGGGGACTGGCGTTACTTGTTGTTGCTTGTCCTTGTGCGCTTGTTATTTCAACGCCCGTGGCCATTGTCAGTGCGATTAGCAATGCTGCAAGGCAGGGGGTTCTGATTAAGGGTGGTATTTATCTTGAACAGGTAGGCTCGCTTGGGGCGATTGCATTTGATAAAACGGGTACCTTAACCAAAGGTCAGCCAATTGTTACAGATGTTTTGCCGCTCCATGGCGGTTCAAAAGAAGAACTGTTATCTTGGGCTGCCAGCCTTGAAGCTAAGTCAGAACATCCCTTGGGAGCAGCGATTGTAAAAAGTGCGAAGCAACAAGGATGTTTTATTAGCAAAGTAGAAATATTTTCAGCTCTCGCTGGTCGCGGGATTGAGGGAGTTATTCAAGGTGAGACAGTCTATATTGGTAATCAGCAGTTTTTTAGGGAATTAAATATTTCTATTGAATCCTGTCTAAAGCTTATAGAAGATCTTCAAGCAGCAGGTAAAACAGCCATGATTATGGCGACGAAGCAGCGTTTGCTAGGTATTTTGGCTGTGGCTGATGAAGTGCGTGAAACGGCGGTTTTGGCACAGGCTGAATTAAAACAAGCTGGAATTCATCATACCATCATGTTAACTGGTGATAATGCTTCTGTGGCTCAGTCTATTTCTGCCCAAATTGGGCTGGATGAGTACCGCTCTGAATTGCTGCCGGAAGATAAAGCCGCTGTTATGAAGAAACTGCTTGATCGCTATGGCAAGGTAGCTATGATTGGCGATGGGGTGAATGATGCTCCTTCACTTGCTGTAGCGACAGTAGGTATCGCTATGGGGGGAGCAGGAACAGATACGGCTTTGGAAACGGCGGATATTGTTTTGATGAATGATGATTTGTTAAAGCTTCCCTTTGCTGTTCAATTAAGTCGTAAGACGCTTACAATTATTCGGCAAAATATTGGTTTTGCTTTGGGTGTGAAGTTGTTGGCAGTTTTGGCTGTATTTCCAGGTTGGTTAACCTTGTGGTTGGCTATTATGGCTGATATGGGGGCTACCCTCATTGTGACATTAAATAGCATGCGCCTATTGAAGGTGAAGGGATAAAATAGTATTTATAGCAACGAAAGCCGCTCATTATTGAGCGGCTTTCGTTGCTATAAATGGAGAGTCTTACTTAATCTGGACTTGTTTATTCCGAGTAATCGTTATTGGCATCAAGGCTGGCTGTCATTGTTCCGTATTTAGCTTTGCTTTGTTTATTCTTTTCAGCAGTACTTGCCTCAGTGGTACTGCTCGATGCTGTGTTTGAAGTAGCACCGGTATTTCCTAGCATCGATGAGCTATAGTCACCATTGATATCATACTTGGCTGTCATTGTACCTGACTGTGTGTTACTTGTTTGCTGCTTCTTGTTTGCTTTGCTGTTCATAGAAAGACCTCCTTTTGATCAATTTATTTTTGGGGCCGATTCTATTATCTGCTTCGAAAATCGCCTCAATGCGTGGAAAAATTTTATGGTGCTGGTTACTTGAATGACGTAGAATAATGTCTTTTTATTTGGCCACACTAATTTTGAGGTGGCATTATGCGCAAAAACAATAAATATAAATATTTGATTTTAGCCGTGGTTTTTATCGCTTTTGTTATGGGTGCCTATACGTTATTGCGTCCGCCTGAGAGTAAGCCCTTTCCGTCTGTTCCACTGCCAACACCTGTACCTGCACCAGCTCCTGCTGAGCCGCAGCCTATTCCCAATGTGCCTTTATTCGATGTAAGTAAATATAAGTCAGAGCCTACGATTTCGGTCTATCATGCGGATCAGGGCTCTGTCGATAATATGCCGCTAGAAACGTATTTAGAGGGCGTTACAGCACAAGAAATGGATCCGACGTGGCCCGTTGAAGCGCTGTCAGCACAAGCGATTGCTTGCCGTACTTTAACAATGAATGCCATTGAAGCGGGAACAATTAAAAAATTGCATCATGCCGATGTTTCCACATCAAAAGATGAATTGCAGGCTTATGCACCGAAACGAGTAAATGAAAACGTCAAAACGGCAGTGCAAAAAACACGTGGACAAGTTTTACTTTATGCTGGGAGCCTCGTCAATGCCATTTATTCATCAAGTAATGGTCAGATTGCGGCTACAAAGGAAGAAAGCTTTCCCTTGGAGATTGAGTATCCTACACCTTATTTTCAGCCTGTAACAGATAATAGTTATACCTATACGCCAGCAAATTTGCAAAATTGGTCGGTGAAAATTCCCGGAACAGAAGTTGCTAAGGCTTGTGGTTATCAGGGAAATCCGGCAGATATTAGTATTCTAGAAAAAGGTCCATCAGGGCGCATTTTGTATATTGGTGCAGGAAATAAGAAAATTTATGGTGCGACATTTCGTAAATTAATTGGATATGACCGTCTAAAATCTACTCTGATCAGTGATTTAACCTATGATGGCAGTCAGTTTACCTTTTATGGCCATGGCTGGGGAAATGGCGTCGGACTTTGTCAATGGGGGGCTTACACTTTTGCTCAGCAAGGCATGCAGGCCGAGGATATTGTGAAATATTATTATGTAGGTACGACTGTACACAAACTCTATGAATAATTTTTTTTCTGACAGGCATGTTGTGAGCTCATTTAGCATAAAATAAGGATGGGAGAATACGATTTCGTTTCTCGCCAAACAGGCGCCGTAGTTCTGTGGTTTAGACCATAGACATACGGCGCTACGGCTTTTTTGAGGTAAAAGTCGAGTTTTTGACTCTGGCAAAACGCTTAACTTTACGCTATAATAGATTAAGTTATAAAGGAGAAGCTATGCGTACAGTTGTTGTTTCTGTGATCGGAATTCAGCGAGATCAAGCTGGTGAAGAAAATCGTCTTGAACTGATGACAGCAGGCCGTCACTATCAAAAAAATAACATCGATTACATTCGCTATGATGAAAGTGCTATTAGCGGTCTGGAAGGAACGCATACGACACTGAAAATCATGGAACATTGCCTTGTATTGCTACGAACGGGAACGGTGGAGCAAAAAATGGTTTTTCAGCAGGGCATTGTAGAGGAAAGCTTATATCATACGCCTTTCGGTGATTTTCAATTGTCTGTGAGGACAGGCGAACTGAAAATTCACTTAAATGAAGGCTGTGGAAAGATTCAAGTGGATTATGAATTGATGCTTGACGGTCAATGGCAGAGTGCTAATCAATTGGTGATAGAAATACGGGAGGATCGGAAAAGTTGAATATGAAGGATTCATTAACACAGGTTATACAAAAAGCGGCTCAAGATGCATATGCCGATGGTGTTTTTTTAGTGGACGAGTTCCCCGAAATTATACTATCAGTGCCACCAGAAAAAAAGTTTGGGGACTTTGCCAGTAATTTTGCTATGCAATTGGCGCGGTCTGTTAAGAAAAATCCTCGCCAAATCGCGACAGCTTTGGTAGAACGTATGAATGCTCCCTTTTTGGAGAAGATGGAAATTGCCGGACCGGGATTTATCAATTTTTATTTGAAATCCAGTTGGATTTATGATTTGTTGGCAAGTATTCTTGCCGTAGGTCCTGAGTACGGCAATATTGACATGGGCCACGGTGAAAAAGTTCAAGTGGAATTTGTCAGTGCCAATCCGACAGGGCCGCTTCATGTGGGCCATGGCCGCGGGGCTGCCGTTGGTAGCGCTTTAGTTAATTTATTAAAAGCTGCTGGCTATGATGTGGAAGCGGAATATTATATTAATGATGCAGGTAATCAGATTGATAATTTAGCTGCTTCTGTCAATGCCCGGTATTTAGAATGCTTAGATCAGCCAAATGTATTTCCGGAGAACGGTTATCATGGACAGGATATTGTTGAGACAGCTAAAAAGATTATTGCCGCTGAGGGCAACCGTTACTTATTTGTTGATGAGGCCGAGCGCCTGGCTGTTTTTAAGGAATTGGCGCTGAAAGAAAAATTGGCGGCTTTGAAAGCCGATCTTGAGGCTTTTCATGTAACCTTTGACATTTGGTTTAGTGAGTGCACTCTCCATAAAGCGCACGCCATTGAAAAGGCTTGCGATATTTTAAAAGAAAATGGCAATATGTATGAGCAAGGCGGCGCCTTGTGGCTGAAATCGACTGCTTACGGCGATGATAAAGATCGTGTTGTTATTCGTGATAATGGGGTTCCTACCTATTTGGCTGCCGATATTGCTTATCATCATAATAAATTTTTACGGGGCTTTGATAAGGTCATTAATATTTGGGGTGCTGATCATCATGGCTATGTTTGTCGTGTCAAGGCAGCTGTTGAGGCCCTTGGTCATAACCCTGATCATTTAGAGGTGCTGTTGCTTCAAATGGTGAGTCTGTTCCGTGATGGCGAACTTGTTAAAATGTCTAAGCGCACGGGTCAAAGTGTTACATTAAGTGAATTAATTGAAGAAGTGGGGACAGATGCCGCACGCTTCTTTTTTATTTTGCGTTCTCTTGACAGCCAATTGGATTTTGACTTGAATTTGGCTAAATCTCATTCAAATGAAAATCCTGTTTATTATATTCAGTATGCTCATGCTCGGATTCAAAGTATCTTCCGGCAAGTGGCTGAGGCTGGAATTGTTCAGCATCCAGTTACAGCTAAAGAGCTTTCTTGTCTTATCGAAGAGGTTGAGCTGGATTTAATTAAAAAGCTTGGAGAATATCCAGAAGAAATTGCTTGGGCGGCTAAAGAACGGGCGCCTCACCGCATTGCCCGTTATGTTCATGAACTAGCTTCACTCTTCCATTCCTTTTATAATCAGTGCCGAATTATCGGTGTTGATGAAAATGTTGAGCAGGCCCGCTTAGCTCTTGTTACAGCTGTTCTAGGCGTACTAAGGCATGCCTTAACTATTTTAGGTATCACAGCACCTGATAAAATGTAGAATTTTCACGGAAAAACAAGCGAAAATGCTTGGGTTTCCCTTGACACCATCTCACTATGAAGGTTAAAATTAGGGACAGTTTAGATGTACTGTTTAGTAATTTAGGAGGAAATTAATATTATGACAAAGTATATTTTTGTAACTGGGGGGGTTGTTTCATCCTTAGGCAAGGGGATTACAGCCGCGTCACTCGGTCGTCTCTTGAAAAGTCGGGGTCTGACTGTGACTATTCAGAAGTTTGATCCTTATATTAACATTGATCCAGGTACGATGAGTCCTTATCAGCATGGCGAAGTTTATGTCACGGAAGATGGTGGCGAAACGGATCTTGATTTAGGTCATTATGAACGTTTTATCGACATTAATTTAAGTAAAAGTTCTAACGTAACAGCAGGAAAGATATACTTGTCAGTGATTAATAAAGAACGTAAGGGAGACTATTTAGGTAGCACTGTTCAGGTGATTCCCCATATTACCAATGAAATTAAAGAACGAATTTATCGATTAGGTAAGGAAGATAATGCCGATGTCGTTATTACCGAAATCGGTGGTACTGTCGGGGACATTGAAAGTTTGCCATTCCTTGAGGCTATTCGACAGGTAAAAAAGGAAATCGGCCGTGATGATGTGCTTTATTTGCATGTAACACTTGTTCCTTATATTCATGCCGCAGGCGAATTAAAAACCAAGCCAACGCAGCACAGTGTAAAAGAATTGCGCAGCATAGGTATTCATCCTGATGTGATTGTTTGTCGTACGGAACATGAAATTTCGGCGGATATGCGTGATAAAATGGCATTATTCTGTGATATTGATGTAGATGCTGTTATTCAGAATAAGACGGCAGCTTCGATTTATGATGTGCCTAAAATGTTGGCTGAGGAAGGCCTTGATCGTATTGTCATGGAAAAATTGCATTTGAAGGCTAGTGAGCCGGATATGGTAGCTTGGGATGAGATGGTAGATCAGATTCACAGTCTGTCCAAGACGGTAACCATTGCTGTAGTTGGTAAATATGTGGCGCTTCATGATGCTTATTTAAGTGTTACGGAGGCACTGTGCCATGCGGGTATTAGAAATGATGCGACAATAAAAATTGAATGGGTTAATGCCGAAGAAATTGAAGATCCTGAGACGGATCTCATGGCTGTTTTCTCTGGCGTTAGTGGGATCTTAGTGCCGGGCGGATTTGGTGATCGTGGGATCGAAGGAAAAATTAAAGCTATTCGTTATGCCCGTGAAAATAAAGTGCCTTATTTTGGTTTGTGTCTGGGAATGCAGACAGCAGTCATTGAATTTGCCCGCAATGTCTGTGGTTTAGAAGGCGCTCATAGTACTGAATTTGACGAGAATACGCCTCATCCTGTTATTGATATTATGTCTGATCAGGTAGAAGTGGAGCAAAAGGGCGGTACCATGCGGTTAGGCGTTTATCCTTGCAAGGTGACGGAAGGTACTTTGACTTATAAAGCTTATGATGATGAAATTATTTATGAAAGACATCGTCACCGTTTTGAATTTAATAATGCTTATCGGCAAAAACTGAGTGAATGTGGCTTAGTTATTGGTGGTACGCTTCCAAGTGGTCGGCTTGTGGAAGTCATTGAACTTAAAGATCATCCGTGGTTTGTGGGTACACAGTTCCATCCAGAATTTAAATCTCGTCCAACAAAGCCACACCCGTTATTTAGGGATTTTGTGGCAGCGAGCTTGCGCTATCAAGAATCGCAATATTAATTGAGAAGAAACTGTTGGAAAAGTTCCAACAGTTTCTTTTTCCATTAAGTTTTTTTGATGAATTCTGGTGACATTTCGAATACTAAAGCCAAGACCGGGTTTATTTGCAAGGAGGACAAAAATGTTGTATAAAAAATCAGTTGTTTATGTGCTTATTGCCGTGATTGCTGTTTCTGCTATTTTGTTGGTTTTTCAAATTCCCGCTATGACGAAAACTAAGGCGAATATTCAAAGTAAGGTGGCTGTGATTTATGTGGAAGGCGTGATTATGGGGGGGCATGGACAAGTTGGCATTTTAAATGATCAGGGTGGAACAGATAATATTATGAAACAAATTCGTGAGGCCCGGGATGATCAAGAAGTAAAGGCCGTTGTGATTCGCGTGAACAGTCCAGGCGGAAGTGCACCAGCATCACAAGAACTTGGCGAAGAAATCCAAAAACTACGGGCTACAGGCAAGGTCGTTGTTACATCCATGGGGGATGTTGCAGCATCAGGGGGTTATTGGATTGCAGCAGTTTCCGATAAAATTTATGCGAATCCGGCCACTCTTACAGGCAGTATTGGTGTCTATATTCCCTATTCGAATTGGGAGGAACTGTATAAAAAAATTGGTATTCAGCAAGAAAAAATTAAAAGCGGTCCCTATAAGGATATTCTTTCTCCTGATCGGCCATTGACAGTAGAAGAACGGGCTATGGTTCAGGATATGGTAAATGATTTGTATGAACAATTTGTGCAGGTCGTTGCCACGGGTCGCCATATGGATGAAGTTCAGGTTCGTTCATTGGCAGATGGTCGGGTTTATACGGGGCATCAGGCCAAAGATTTAGGACTTGTTGATGAATATGGCAATTTATATGATGCCATTGATGGTGCTGCCGCTCTGGCCGGATTGAAGCCAAACCCCGACGTTGTCGAGTATGGTAAGAAAAGCCCGCTCTCAATGCTCATGGGAGCGAGTAGTCAATTCAATCTTAATAAGTTGCTCTTCGAACAGGTTACGGCCGAGAATACAGGGAGATTTCCTCTGCCTCTCGCTCTGCCGGAAAGCATGAGGTGAGACTATGCAAAGTAATTTAGTCCTGATTTATGATGTTGTGTTTCGACCACGTCAGGTTTTTCAAAGCTTTTCACGCGCAGCACCGTGGCGATTGGCACTTGGCGTGTTTATATTATCTACCACTTTGCCATCGCTTGTTTTTTTTGCTGGGGCGCAGCATTTGATGTTAGAGCATTTCATGGGGCTGATTTTATTTGTTGAACTTGCTGGCAGTTTGGTATTTTGGGTGCTCGGTACAGGCGTTTATCATTTTATTGCTGAAATTTCTGGCGGTGAGGGACGTGCGGTGTCCTTGTTTAGTGCATTAGGATTGGCTCATTTACCCCATTTAGCTATGCTGCCGCTATTTGTACTTGCTGGACTACTTAGCGGTGCTTTGCAAACACTTTGGTTGGCTGCTGCGGCTTGTGCGATTTGGGGTTGGACTTGGATTCTCTATTATTATGCGGTGAAAGAAATCTACCAGCTTTCTGGTTCAAAAACAGTCCTTGTTCTTTGCGCGCCTTTTTTTGCCGTTTTATTTATGGGACTGGTGATTGTTGTATTTTTTGCTGTTTCTGTGGCACAATTTTCTTTAGAAAATTATCTGTAATAAATTTGTAATACAATTGTAACTTGAAAAAGGATAAAAATGTAAAAAGGGTAGCCATGGCTTGGCAGGATTCTGAGCTTGGATTGCGAATATAACAAACAGCAGTACAAATATTCTATCTTTTCATAACCCGTGAGACGTTTTTACTTAATTTAGGAAATTAAGAAGGCAGGTGTAAATTTGATGTCTGATACAGTACTTGTTATTGATGATCAACCCGGCATACGTCGATTGCTTGTTGAAGTGCTGAAAGAGGAAGGCTATCAGGTTGTTACAGCCTCCAACGGGTACGATGGTTTGCAAGAGGCTCAAGTGGTGAAGCCTCAGTTAATTTTAATGGATATGAAAATGCCTGGTATGGATGGGATTGAAACACTGAAAGAATTAAAAAGAGTTGGGCAGGGTGACAGAGTCATTATGATGACGGCTTATGGGGAACTGGATTTGGTTAACCAAGCTAGAGAAATCGGTGCTTATGACTATATTACCAAACCATTTGATATCATTGCTTTATGTCAAACGATTCAAGAAATCATGACGCATTCGGCTCAAGATCAAACAAAAATAGGTTAAGTAATGTGCCCTCGTGAGAAACAGAGGGCTTTTTTTTATGCAGGATTTTTTTCTTCAGTGGCGAAAAAGACAGTGAGGAGGGATGGAAAATGGTCATCAGCAGTCAGGCAACTTTAGCTCTTTATTGTCAGCAATGTGGCAATTTAACGATGTATGATTTATCGCGTTTTACTTTAAAAAAGGAGCTGCCGAAAAGGCTTATTTGCAGCTGTGGCCATTGTCAGGCAACAATTGTCAGTGCAGGGCTTCGGCAATGTCTGCTTTCTATTCCTTGTGTTATATGTAATATAGACCATTTAATTACGCTCGATAGCCAGCGCTTTTGGCGTGACAGTGTTGAAAAGGTTTACTGTACAGAGGAAAACCTGGAATTGGGTTTTGTAGGCCGTCGTCCAATGATTGAGGCGATGATTGCTGCGCATAAAAAGGAACTTGACACCTTGTTTTTAGAGAACTCCTATCAGGATTGTGAAGAAGATGTCGTTAATTCTCAGGTAATGCTCGAAGTGATTAATCTTATCCATGATATTGCCGAACGTGGAGGAGTATATTGTCGTTGCGGTGGCACTATAATCGAAACAGATATTTTAGCTGATCGCGTAGAAATTATCTGTGACCATTGTGGTGGAAGACAGGTTATACCTGCCTTAACAGATTCTGATGTGACGCGATTGAAAATGAATGATGCTATTGAAATTGTGCCGATTCGTCAGTTTCGCCGTAAACATTAATTTTTGGGGGGATGATGAAATCAGCAGTCTGTGCGTCTCTTATTACTAGGGACCGCTTTTTGAAATTTTTAAATTAGGCATTGTTTGGATAATAGAAGGAGATGCAAATAGATGGATCGTGAATTAGCTTTGGAGTTTGTTCGTGTTACTGAAGCTGCTGCAATTGCTTCAGCTCGTTTAATGGGTAAAGGGGATAAAATGGGTGCCGATCAATTGGCTGTAGATGCCATGCGTCGTGCTTTTGATAGTGTTTCTATTCATGGACAAGTTGTCATTGGTGAAGGTGAAATGGATGAGGCTCCGATGCTATATATTGGGGAAAAAGTTGGTGCGGGTGGTTTTGCTGTAGATATTGCCGTTGATCCTTTAGAAGGAACGAATCTTGTTGCGAAGGGACTTCCTGGTGCTATTGCTGTTATGGCCATTGCGCCGAAAGGCGGACTGTTACATGCACCTGATATGTATATGCAGAAAATTGCTGTTGGACCTAGAGCCGCTGGCAAGATCAATATTGATGCGCCGGTTAGTGAAAATTTAAAGATTGTAGCGGATTCGTTAGAACGCAATGTTCAGGACTTAACAGTGGTCATTTTGGATCGGGAGCGCCATGCTGGCATTATTCAAGAAGTGCGTGATGCAGGTGCTCGGATTAAATTGATTACAGATGGTGACGTATCACCAGCCATTAATGTTGGTATTGAAGGAACCGGTATTCACATGATGCTGGGTATTGGCGGTGCTCCTGAAGGTGTTGTCGCTGCGGCTGCGTTAAAATGTCTAGGCGGTGATATGCAAGCACGCCTATGGCCGGAAAATGATGACGAAGTTGCTCGAGCTAAAAAAATGGGTATTACAGATATTAAAAAAATATTGACAATTGATGATCTTGTTCATGGTGAGGATGTTATGTTTGCGGCTACTGCCATTACGGCAGGTGACTTGTTGCGAGGCGTTCAATATTTTGGTGGTGGCGTTCGTACCCATTCTATTGTGATGCGTTCTAAGCGCGGTACAGTACGTTTTGTGGATGCCATTCACAAATTAGACGATAAGAATATTGCTTTAAAACTTTAGACCGATAATAAAGAAAAAATGCATAGGATGTGACAAAATTTAGGCCGGAGAAATCCGGTCTTTTTTTCTGCCAATTTTTATGCATAAAAAGTAGTTGTCTCGATTATGCTAATACTAGTACAAATCTCTTTTTTCAAATTGAGGTGAATGGCTTTTGTATGAGGTTTAATCGAGATAAAATTATCCTTACGGTCATCATGGCAGCACTAACAACTGGAGTAGGATGGTCTGGTTTTTATTATTTTCAGCAACCTGTAGTTCTACCTGATACGACATCTGTTCTTGTTTCGCCAGAAAGTAGTTTGCCAGCCAAGGGCAAGCTATACATACATCATGTCGCTGAAGGGGAAAATTTAGGTACTATTGCTGAAAAGTATCATATTGATATCGTTACAATTGAAGCCGCGAATCACTTAACAAATGAAACGGTTCAGATTGGACAGGAATTGATTATTTTACCTGAAATAGGTGTTCTTCACCAGGTGAAACCTGGTGATACTCTTTGGTCTCTTGCCAAAGAGTATCAGGTTGACTTAGATAGGCTTCGAAGTGCCAATGATATTGAACAGAACCGGATTGAGGTTGGAGAAAAACTTTTTATTCCTGGTGGCAGACCGCGTAGTGAAGTGGCGATTTCACGTGGGGGAGATAATCGTTTTCAATGGCCAACGATAGGTGAAATATCGTCGCCTTTTGGTTATCGCGACGGGCGGATGCATGAGGGCGTAGATATAGCCAATAACGCGGGTACTTCAGTTCAGGCTGCACGTGACGGCAAAGTCACTTTTGCTGGTTGGTGCAGTGGCTATGGTTATACTATTGAGATTGATCATGGACAGGGTGTGAGCAGTTTATACGGCCATTTGTCTGATTATTATGTTCATGTTGGACAATTTGTACGGCAAGGCCAGTCTGTGGCAGTTATGGGAAGTACAGGAAATTCGACGGGGCCTCATCTTCATTTTGAAGTTCGTCACCAAGGTACACCTGTCAATCCTTTGTACCTATTGCCTGAACGCTAATAAATCATCCATTTTGCTTTTGCGAAATGGATGATTTATTTTTTTTACGGTCATACTAAGATTATGGGAGATAAGTTGAATTCGTTGTTTCTATCTATTCTTATTGGTTGTTTCATGGCTTCAATGAGTTTTGGACTGAATAGTTACTTAATGAAACATTGGAATAAGCTGGTCGTTATTACGTTGGGACCAATTATTGAGGAAATGAGTAAATCTTATCTTGCTTGGTACTTAGGTGCCGCGATTGTTTTGACTCATGTCATTTTTGGTGTTATTGAAGGAGGTTATGATCTTGTTAGTAGTCGTTATGGTGTTCAAGGATGTATTTTAAGTATTGGCGGACATAGTTTATTTGGCATTGTAACGGTAATTTTTTATGAAATAAGTGGTCTTGTGAGTGTGGGAATCTTAATGGCGAGCCTTTGCCATATTGGCTATAATATTTGGGTAATTTATCATTTTACTAATTAGTAAGCGTGAGGAGAAGGAAAAAATGCATATTGTTTATACTTGTTCCCATTGTGATGCATTCATTGCTGAAATTGATGCAACGGGGCTGACTGAAGTGCAGTTGGGTTTTGACTGCTTGACGCCAGAGGAGCGTCAGGATATAATTAAAATCAATCCAAACAGTGGAACAATCTTCGTTGCTGCTATTTGTGATAGTTGCATAGGAGAGATTGAAAGGATGCAAGAAAAATTGTCTGTTTCTCCGTTTCCTTTCATACACTAACAATGAAAAAATAAACGGGGCTTTAGCGTAGCTAGAGCCCTTTTTGGCCCTGCCTGAAAAGCAAGGGAGTTTTGTTTTGTGGGACGAGGTGTAAAAATGCAAGCTTTTTATGAATTATTAGCAAAAGATTCAGCCATGCAGCAAGCTTTGCAGTGTTTTGAGCAACAAACAATAGGTCAAAGCCTAGTTTATGGATTAACAGGAAGTCCAAAACATTTGCTTGCGGCTCTAGCTTATGAGCATGGGACACGTCCAACTGTCATTGTGTGTGGCAGTCAGGAAGCTTTGGAACAGTTTCGTACCGATGTAGTCGCCGTACTCCCGGAAAAAGATATTCTGATCTTGCCTACGTTGGATATGGTGAGCTTTACTGCGACTGCTAAGAGTTTAGAGCCTGCGGCTCGTAGGATGGAAATCTTAAGTAAATTGGTACAAAACGAACCTTGTTTTGTACTTGCCACAGCCGAAGCGATTATGCAGCAAGTCCAGCATAAATCAGATTTTGAAAGTAGTCGTCTCGTACTGATTGATGGTAAAAATGTCGATCGTCAGGAAATTTTTCGTCAACTTGTTCGTAGTGGCTATGAACGGGTTGATCAAGTAGATGCTATGGGGCAGTTTAGTGGGCGTGGCGGGATTATTGATATTTTCCCCATTAATAGTGCTCATCCTGTTCGAGTGGAATTATTTGATGATACTATTGATTCGTTGCGCTACTTTTCTGTTGAAAATCAGCGTTCGCTAAGTAGTATTGACAGGGTAGATGTGTTGCCTGTAAATAGTCCCGTTCAAGTTGGTAAGGGGGATACGCTTTTTTCCTATTTAGCAACGGATGCCAATATTGTTATGGATGAGCCCATGCGTATTCGAGAAATGATTAACAAATCGGTGAAGGAAAATCCGGCCATTAAAAAGCAAGTTTTTACCTGGGCTGAACTGATGCAGTCGGCCAAACAGCATAACATCATTTTTCTGACACTGATGCTGCAGAAAAACCCTCAGACTGATCCGAATCGGATTATTAGCCTGACTGTGAAAAACATGGCACCTTTTCATAAACAAGTGGACTTATTTATAAAAGAACTTTCTTTATGGCAAGAGCGTAAGGATACGGTCATTTTAAGGTTTAGTACGGCAGAGAAAGCCCAGAATTTTGTCAATTATTTACGCCAAGAAAAATTTTCTGCCGTTTTTGATGAAGCACCTAAACAAATTCAGCCTGGTAGTATTGTTGCAACATTAGGTGCTTTACAGTCGGGTTTTGAACTACCTCATGCGCAACTTGTGATTGTCAATGAAATTGATATTTGGGGACGGCAGAAACGAAAGATTCGTCCTCGCGTATCAAAAGAACAAAAGATCACTTATTTTCGGGATATTAATTTAGGCGATTATGTTGTTCATGTGAATCATGGTATAGGTAAATATGTAGGTGTCGAAACGATGGACGTGGGGGGCCTTACGAAAGATTATTTGCTTATTCGCTATGCTGGACAAGATAAGCTTTATGTGCCGACAGATCAGGTGCAACTTCTGCAAAAATATATTGGGGCGCAAGGGGAAATACCGCGGTTAAGTAAAATGGGTGGCAGTGAATGGCTCAAGGCCACAACGCGTGCCAAGGCTTCTGTAGCTGATTTAGCCAAGGAACTTGTGGAACTTTATGCTCATCGTAAGATTGCCAAAGGATTTTCTTTTGGCTTAGATACAACCTGGCAGGCAGAATTTGAAGAAGCTTTCCCCTTTGAAGAAACGCCAGATCAACTTGTGGCGATTGATGAAATCAAGCGAGATATGGAATCGGAACGCCCTATGGATCGTTTACTTTGCGGCGATGTGGGGTTTGGTAAGACGGAGGTAGCCATACGCGCGGCCTTTAAAGCGGTTATGGCAGGCAAACAGGTAGCTGTGCTTGTGCCGACAACGGTGCTGGCGCAACAGCATTTTCAGACTTTTAGTGCCCGTTTTGCTGATTTTGGTCTGACTGTCGATGTGATTAGCCGTTTTCGAAGTGCTAAAGAGCAGCGAGCTACTTTGGCAGCCTTAAAAGCAGGAAAGGTGGATGTGCTTATTGGCACGCACCGCATTCTGCAGGCGGACGTGACGTTTAAAGATTTAGGGCTATTAATTGTTGATGAAGAACAACGATTTGGCGTTGCTCAGAAAGAAAAATTTAAAAAATGGCGTAATAATATTGATGTGCTGGCATTGAGCGCAACGCCAATTCCAAGGACACTCCATATGTCCTTGGTGGGAGCACGGGATATTAGCATTATTGAAACACCGCCTGAGGAAAGATTTCCTGTTCAAACGTATGTCGTTGAATATGATGAAGAAATTATTCGGGATGCCATTCGCCGAGAAATTAAGCGGGGCGGTCAGGTCTATTTCGTTTACAATAAGGTGCAGACCATTGATAAAATGCGCCAAACCTTAAGTGAGATGCTGCCTGATGCTCGGTTCCAGACAGCACACGGTCAAATGCCTGAAGAGCTACTAGAGCAGGTGATGCTTGATTATTATGAGGGTCAATATGATGTGCTTGTATGCACGAGTATTATTGAAAATGGCTTAGATGTGTCTAATGCCAACACCATCGTCGTGTATGACGCGGATCATTTTGGATTGTCCCAGCTTTATCAGATGCGTGGCCGTGTAGGCCGTTCCCATCGTTTATCTTTTGCTTATCTTACTTATCGCCGGGACAAGGTTCTAAGTGAAGTGGCTGAAAAACGTCTTCAGGCCATTAAGGAGTTTGCTGAACTTGGTTCAGGGTTTAAAATTGCTATGCGTGATCTTGAAATTCGCGGTGCGGGTAATTTGTTAGGGGCTCAGCAGCATGGACATATTGTCAGTGTAGGTTTTGAGATGTACTGCCGATTACTTGATGAAGCGGTGCAAGAGCTTAAAACAGGTAAGACTGTGGAGGTTCAGCCGGAACCTGTACTTGAATTTCAGGTAGATGCTTATTTAAGTAGCGACTATATTGGTGAAGCCGTGCATAAAATTGAGATATACCAACGTATTGCTGCCATCCAAACCGAAGAAGAAATTAGCGATTTAGTTGATGAATTAATTGATCGCTTTGGTGCACCCCCTGAACCTGTTCTTAATTTGCTTTCTGTAGCACGGGTGAAAAATTATGCGAGAAGATTAGGTATCCAGTCGGTTATTCAAAGCCATGAGATAATCGAGGTTCACTTCTTTGATAAACCCCATATTAATATCGATGCTGTACTGAATTTTAAAAGAAATTTTCCTAACCGTATCACAATTTTGCAAGGCCCCCCACCCAGTCTGCGTATCAGAACAGCCAAGCTTGCTGAACCTGTTTTACCTTGGTTAAATAATTTGTTAAAGAAAATCGAACCTGTGAGTAGACATGAATAAAAAGAGTAGGCAAGATATATACTATCATTGAAGCAAATTGTCAAAAAAATGTAGAAAAGGAGGGATCCAGGTGAAAGCGACTGGAATCGTGAGAAGGATAGACGATCTAGGCAGAGTAGTTATACCAAAAGAAATTCGTCGTACTCTGAGGATACGTGAAGGTGACCCGCTGGAAATATATGTTGATCATGAAGGCGAAGTGATTTTGAAAAAATATTCGCCTGTAGGGCAATTGGGGGATTTTGCGAAAGAGTACGCCGATTCTTTACATGAAGCCATTGCGCATATTGTACTCGTTGCTGATCGCGATAACATTGTGGCTGTCGCCGGTGCATCAAAAAAGGAGTTTTTAAATAAACCCCTTGGGCCTGCTGTAGAACAGGCCATGGAAGGTCGTAAGACTGTGATTATTAGCAATCCAAGCGAATATAAAGATTGTAAAGGCTGTGTTGCTGATTGCGATGACGAAGGGGATGGCATCTGTAAGTTTACAGCTGAAGTGATTGCACCTATCGTTGTTGAAGGCGATGCCATCGGTGCTGTTATGATTTGTTCGAAACAACCGGGAGCGCAACTTGGCGAAATGGAAAACAAACTTGCTGAAACAGCAGCTGGTTTTCTTGCTAAGCAAATGTCGTAGTAATTCCATTCTTCCATTTTCCCAAAATTCAAGTAGCGGACCACTGTTCGCTACTTTTTCTCATGCGCCTGTTTCGCTCCTTTTAAACGAGGGCTTCAAAAAAGCCAATTGATGAAAGGACGGACCTCTCATGAGCAGAGATTCATTTTTAAAGGGAGCCCTTGTTCTTACTGCTGCAGGCGTTGTTGTTAAAATGATTGGTGCCGTCAATCGAATTGTATTGTCGCGGCTGCTAGGCGGTGAAGGCATCGGCCTTTATCAATTGGCTTATCCCATTTATCTATTGGCCCTCAGTGTATCATCAGCCGGATTGCCTGTGGCTATTTCTATTCTTGTGGCTGAAAAAGTTGCTTTGTCTGATACACGCGGTGCGCGGCGTATTTTTCATATTTCCTTTGTCGTGTTGACCATAACAGGACTTTTCTTTTCCATTTTGTTATATTATGGAGCAGGCTGGTTAATTGAAAGTCAGTTTGTTAGAGATGAACGGGCCTATTATGCACTTGTGGCTCTTGCACCCGCTATTTTTTGTGTGACTGTCATGTCAAGTTATCGAGGCTATTTTCAAGGACAGCAGACCATGATTCCTACGGCTTTATCACAGATTATTGAGCAGATTGTCAGAGTTTTTGTTATGATTGGTCTTGCTTATTATTTGCTTTCCTATGGCATTGAATTTGCTGCTGCAGGTGCAAGCTTTGGGGCGGCACCTGGTGCTGCCTGTGGACTGTTGCTGCTTATAATTTATGAGAGACGGCAACGCCAAAGGAATCCCGACAGGTTTCAGCGGCAGAGGAAAGTGAAAGAATCGTGGTTTTTCATTGTGAGTCGTATGGTGCGGCTGGCTTTTCCTGTTTCCCTGGCTAATGTTATGGTTCCTGTTGTGGCAAGTATTGATCTTATGATTGTTCCAGCTCGTCTGGAGATTGCCGGCTATACTGTGCAGCAGGCTACGGAACTCTTTGGATATCTGACCGGGATGGCTGTTGCTCTTATCAATGTACCGGCCATTTTGACAGGTGCTCTTGCGGCAAGTCTTGTTCCGGCTGTTGCGCAAGGCTTTACATTGAATAGACAGGAAGAGGTCAGACAAAAGCTATCTACAGCTTTGACTCTTGCTAATGCCATTACCGTTCCAGCCATGTGCGGACTTTATTTACTTGCTACACCCATTTCATTAATGCTTTATGGCACACCCAATGCAGGAGCGGCAGTGAGTACCTTGTCACTGGGCATTG
Organism: Pelorhabdus rhamnosifermentans; assembly: GCF_018835585.1. Lineage (NCBI taxonomy): Bacteria > Bacillati > Bacillota > Negativicutes > Selenomonadales > Sporomusaceae > Pelorhabdus > Pelorhabdus rhamnosifermentans. Next base: position 36,556 of record NZ_JAHGVE010000006.1, on the reverse strand, counting down.
TATTTTTAGGCATTCATCAGGTTAGTACAGGTGTGCTGCAAGGTCTGGGACATACAACGGTTCCTGTGGTAAATATGTTTTTTGCAGCGATTATTAAAATTGTTCTGAGCTATTTTTTAACGGCGCTGCCTCACTTTGGCATTCAAGGAGCGGCACTCGCCACTGTGGCTGATTTTGCTGTCGGTGCCTTATTGAATATGCTGTTTATCTATAGGGTCCTAGGCTGTTGCTTTTCTGTTGATAAATGCTTGGCCACTTGTGCCGCTGCAGCTGTTATGGGGCTGACTGTTTTGAAAACTTATGATATAGTAATGATAAGAGTTTTTAGCAATACCATCGCAACCCTTGCATCTGTAGCCAGTGCAATACTGATTTATGGCATTACTTTAGTACTCATGGGAGGAATTGGCTTAGTTGATATGGAAAGACTTCCTAGGGTGGGGCCATTACTAGTGAAAGGCTTCCGGTGGGTGTTGAGGCGATAAAGTAAGGAGAGCATATGAACAGAGAGAATAAGCAGCAAGTGGGTAGTATTACCATTGTGGGCTTGGGAGCGGGTCCCTTTGGCTTTTTAACCATCGAAACACTTGAAGTGCTAGAACAGGCTACAAAGCTTTATTTACGTACGGCCGTGCATCCTGCTGTAGCGGGTCTTAGAGAAAAGCAGATTGGTTTTGAGTCTTTTGATGATGTTTATAATAGTAAAGCTTCTTTTGAAGAGGTTTATCAGACCATTACAGATCGGTGCCTGGCGGCAGCTCAAGCGGGTGAAAAGTTAGTTTATGCTGTGCCAGGCAGTCCGCTTGTTGCTGAACAAACGGTATTGCTTATCCGAAAGCAGGCACAGCAGCAAGGTGTTCCTCTTACGATTTTGCCTGGCATGAGCTTTTTAGAGGTTCTTTATGCCCGTCTTGCGATTGATCCCTTGGAAGGTCTTGTGATTTTGGATGCAGCCAATCTTGATATGAGTTTGGCCAAGAGTGGTACGGCTCTTGTCATTACACAGCTTTATGATCGGCAGATTGCCTCAGATACGAAGCTCAGCCTTATGGATGCTTATCCTGATGACTATGAAGTGACAGTTGTGCGTAATTTAGGTTTAGCTGATGAGACGATCTGTCAAATGCCGTTATATAAAATGGATCGCATTCCTGTTATTGATCATTTGACAAGCCTCTTTGTTCCAGCGGTACAACTGAAAAGTACAACTTTTTCTCTTACTCCGCTGTTGGATGTCATGGCAAAATTGCGTTCGCCAACAGGCTGTGTGTGGGATATTGAGCAAACGCATAGCAGTTTGCGGCGGCATCTTGTTGAGGAAGTTTATGAGGTTTTAGAGGCCATTGATTTAGAGGATTGCGGGCTTTTGTGTGAGGAATTGGGAGACTTACTCATGCAAATTGTTTTTCATGCGCGTATGGCCGAAGAATTTCAGCACTTTTCGATGCAAGATGTGATTGATGGGGTGACGGAGAAGCTGATTCGTCGTCATCCGCATGTTTTCGGTGACATTTCCGTACGGAATGCGGCCGAAGTTGTTGTGAATTGGGATAAAATAAAACAGCAGGAAAAGACGGATCGTTCTTCTGTGCTAGATGGTGTTCCAAAGGGCTTGCCAGCTTTAATGCGAGCCTTTAAGCTTCAAAGTAAGGCAGGCAAGGTCGGGTTCGATTGGTCCGACCTTGCCCCGGTCTGGGACAAGCTTTATGAGGAGCTGGATGAATTCAAGGAAGCAATTGCTAGTGGTGACAGAGAGGCTATGGAAGATGAATTTGGGGATGTATTATTTTCTGCTGTCAATGTGGCCCGCTTTTTGAAACTCGAGCCTGAGACATCACTGAATCATACCAACAATAAGTTTGTCAGGCGATTCCAATTTATTGAAAAACGGTTAGCTGCCGAAGAAATAGCTTGGGATAAAATGAGGCTTGAGTCCCTAGATTTGCTTTGGAAAGAGGCAAAAGGGCAAGAAAAACATTAATTTGTATGAAAATGTAGGATTTTTTTTAATTGCAGGAGGAATAAAAACACAGACAGCGAATAATGCTAGAGGTAAGATTTACGTTAAGGAGGAAAATTCTGTGAATAAAACTGAACTTGTAACCAGTGTAGCTGAAAAATCTGGTATGACCAAAAAAGATGCAGAGAAAGCATTAAATGCTGTTTTTGAAAGCATCGAAGATGCCTTAAAAGGTGAAGATAAGGTGCAAATTATTGGGTTTGGTACTTTCGAAGTAAAAGCAAGAGAAGAAAGAAAAGGGCGTAATCCTCAGACGGGTGCGGAAATCACCATACCTGCTTCTAAGACGCCTGTATTTAAAGCAGGTAAGGGATTAAAAGATTTAGTCAATCAATAAGATTCAAATGTACATAAAAAAACCAGGTTGCATAAACCTGGTTTTTATTTATAATAAATGATTCATGATAGTAGGAAACTATTAGATAAATCACTGAGGAGTGGTTATTGTGGCAGGCAAAATTTTAGTAATTGATGACGAGGAAAATATCCGTACCTTAGTAAAATATAATTTGGAAAAATCAGGATTTCAAGTAGTCGAATGCGGTGATGGCATAACGGCTTTGACGCTTGCCGAAACGGATAAGCCTGATCTCATTTTGCTTGATTTAATGCTGCCTGAATTAGATGGACTGGAAGTTTGCCGGGCACTAAAGCAGCACCAGGATACAACAGCTATTCCCATTATTATGCTGAGCGCTAAAGACGAGGAAGTCGACAAGATTCTAGGCTTAGAACTTGGCGCGGATGATTATCTGACGAAGCCTTTTAGTGCGCGTGAACTTGTGGCACGGATTAAGGCTGTTTTGCGGCGTAGTGTTAAGGAAAATCCGACTTCCGGTGAACTAACGGTTGGTAAGTTGAAATTAAACTTTAGTCGTTATGAAGCCTTTTTGGGGACGGAGAAGCTTGAATTAACACCCAAAGAATATGAACTATTGAAGCTTTTTATTACGAATGTAGGCAAGGTATATACGCGGGAACAACTGCTGGAAAAAGTGTGGGGCTATGAGTATTTCGGCGATACGCGCACAGTTGATGTGCATATTCGTCATTTACGAGCCAAACTAGCGGGGGAATCGAGTATTGCAGAGGCCATTGAAACAGTGCGTGGCGTGGGTTATCGCTTTTGCGAAGTGTAAAGGATAATTAACTTAAACTTAACATTCTAAGGGCTAGTTTTATGGTATATTGCAAAGAGATAAGACAGGGGGTCTGAGGTATTGTGCAATTAACCAAAGAAGCGGGCGTTCATTATAAAATTGAAGTGAATAAACTAAAACTTTATTATGGTAAGACATTAGCATTGAAAAAAGTGTCTCTCAATGTGGCTCAAAATAGTGTTGTGGCTTTAATTGGACCATCAGGTTGTGGCAAATCAACTTTTTTAAAAACACTTAATCGTATGAATGATCTCATTGACAGTGTCCGTATTGAAGGAGAAGTCTTACTTGACGGACAAAATATCTTTCACCCCAACGTCGATGTCGTCATGCTGCGCAAACGTGTAGGGATGGTATTTCAACGGCCCAATCCTTTTCCTATGTCTATTTATGAGAATATTGCTTACGGACCGCGAATTCATGGGGTGAAAGATAAGAAAAAGCTAGACGAGTTAGTAGAAAAAAGTCTCAAAGGTGCTGCTTTGTGGGAAGAAGTCAAGGAGCGGCTAAATCAATCAGCTATGGGAATGTCGGGGGGCCAGCAACAGCGCCTGTGTATTGCCAGACTTCTTGCTGTTGAACCGGAAGTGCTGCTCATGGACGAACCCTGTTCGGCACTGGATCCCATTTCGACGATGAAAATTGAAGAGCTAGTGACAGAATTAAAATCAAAATATACCATTGTCATGGTGACGCATAACATGCAGCAGGCGGCTCGTGTATCTGATTTTACTGCTTTCTTTTTAAATGGCGAACTTGTCGAACATGAGCAAACCGATGCTATTTTTACGCGACCACAGGATAAGCGGACAGAAGATTATATTACAGGTCGCTTCGGCTAAGCGATTAGGAGGGGATAGTCATGAGTACGAGGCAAAATTATTCTCAGGAACTGGAAGCTTTGCGGCAGGAACTGTTAGCCATGGGGCAGCTTGTCCAGCAGGCGATTACGCTTTCTATTGAGGCACTTTGCAAGCAAGATGCTGATCAGGCGCGCAAGGTTATTTTGGACGATGATGCCATTGATGCGTTAGAAGAGGCAATTGAAGATAAATGTATGATTCTTATTGCAAGGCAGCAGCCGATTGCCGGGGATTTGCGCATGATTGGTACATGTCTTAAAATTACGACCGATTTAGAGCGCATGGGGGATCATGCATCGGATATTGCTGAAATCGCTGTTCGCCTTGGCACACAACCCTTAATAAAACCGCTCGTAGATATCCCGATTATGGCGAATTTATCCCAACAAATGCTGCAAAATTCTTTGTTAGCTTATTTGAATCGCGATATTTCCTTAGCGGAACAAGTTTGCAGCGATGATGATGAAGTAGATCATATTTATAATCGTATGTTTCGCGAGTTATTGACTTATATGATGGAAGATCCTAGCACGATTACGCAGGCTACGCAGTTAGTATTTGTTGCCAGGTATTTGGAACGTATTGCCGATCATGCCACAAATATTGCTGAATGGGTCATTTATATTGTCACAGGTCAGCGTTGCCGCAAAGTGGATTGAAAAGTAAATAGAAAATCTCTACAGGCACTCTGCTTGTAGAGATTTTCTGTTTACTAGGCGAACTCCGTTGCAAGAGGCAGGGTAATGGTGAAAGTAGAGCCCACATTCACTTCGCTTTTGACGGCAATTTTTCCGTCAAGCATGTCAATAAGGAGCTTCACGATGGCCAGCCCGAGTCCAGTCCCACCTGCAGCACGGGAACGAGCACGATCAACACGATAAAAGCGTTCAAAAATAAATGGCAAGTCTTTACTTGGAATGCCCACGCCTGTATCTTGTACGGAAATGGTGGCTTCTGTGCCATTATCACTATAAGATAAAGTAATGGATCCGCCTTCAGGCGTATATTTTACGCTGTTTTCTAAAAGATTGGTAAGTACTTGTTTGAGCCAGTCAGGATGGGCTTTTACGAAAACAAGTTGCGACGCAGCCGCTATTTTCAAAGTTAATTTTTTATTTTCCCAATAAGGCATCATGTCATCGACGATTCTTTGACAGAGAGGACCGACGGAGGTCGGTTCAAACTCCACTTTCTGCTGGCTATTTTGCGAGTTCAGCTTGGCTAGTTGCAATAAATCCTTTGTTAACCGTGTCATCCGTTCGGCTTCATTATAGATAATGCGGACAAATTTTTCACTTAATGTGGCATCTTGAAGGGCTCCATCAAGTAGTGTTTCAGCAAAACCACGAATGGCTGTTAATGGTGTGGCTAGCTCGTGAGAAGCATTGGCAACAAAGTCAGCTTGACGATCGTTGATTTCTTGAAGGACTGTAATGTCGTGAAAAACAGCCAGCACAGAAGATGCAGTACTGTCATTATCAAGAATCGGTACGAGTGAAATATGGAAAACACGGTGTGATTTATTTACTTGCGTTTTTAACTCAATGACGCGGCCGGTGCCTTCTAAAAGCGTTTCATGAATGGAACGGTCTAGTAAGCTTTTGCCGATGACATTCATATTGTGCTGTCCAATCATTTCTTCGGTAATGTTAAAGGTCTTCACTGCCATGAGATTGACTGTTATGACTTTACCATACATATCAAACATAATAACACCGTTATCCATGTGTTCTAGAATCAATTCTAGTTTATGTTTTTCTGCCGATGTTTCATTGATTTTATCTTCTAAATGAGAAGTGAGATTATTCATGGCGTGAGAGAGTATCTCAAGTTCATCATTTGTTTTTAAATAGATGCGTGTAGTGAGTTTTCCATCAGCAATTTTTTGGGCTGCTTCGGTAATTTCTTCGAGAGGTTCTGTGTATTTACGTGCCAGTCGCATACTCATGCCAATGGATAAGAGTAAGGTGAGAAATAAGGCAGCTAAGATGGCATTACGGATTTTTGAGAATCCTTCTTCTACATGGTTTAAACTCGTTGCGATGCGTAAAACAGCGATGACTTGGCTGCCATCATAGACAGGTTGAGTCACGTATAATTGGTTTTCTTCATTCGTTGTGCTGTAGCGTATGGCCGTACCTTGTTTACCCGTAAGTGCTTCAATCACTTCCGGGCGTTCACTATGATTTTCCATGAGGGCGGGATTGGAGTTTGAATCGGCAATGACCCGGCCACTTTGATCAATGATAGTGAGACGCAGCCCAACTTTATTACCCATTTCTTTTACTTTGTTGTCAATGTTGTTACGCTTGACTGGGTCCAGTATTTCATCACGAAGCAGCTGTTCGGCAATATTGCATTCGACAGACAAGGTATTTAACAGACCTTTTAGATCGTGATTGTAAAAGTACCATAATACATAGGTGCCAACCAAGGATAGTGATAATGAAATAACAATCATGAATGATGTCATTAGTCGCGAACGAATTCCCCATTTCAGCATCATTTTCCTCCCTCAAACATTTTCTTCTGTTTTATCTCTGGCCATTATTATACAGGAATAGGGCGTTCATTTACAGGTAGTTCTGCTTTCGGTAAAATAGGTTAATGAAATATTAATAGAAAATTAACAAACTTAGTAGTGAAAGCAAGTAAGATGAAATTAGTTCAGTGAGAGAATAAGTTTTAAATGAGGTGAAAGAATGCTTTCCTATGAAAGGCAGGACACTTCTTGTTATACTGAAATGACAAACAGCGAGATGAGCTTAACGGACCAAATAGGATTAGGTGAATTAAAAAATGTTATTTTAGCTAGAAAGATTCGTACTGTTTTTCAGCCTATTGTATCCCTTGTTGACGGTCAGGTATTGGGGTATGAGGCGTTGAGTCGGGGTCCTAACGGCTCAGAGCTCGAGATGCCGACAACCTTATTTTATTTGGCGAGAAAATTTGATTTGCTATGGGAACTGGAGCTTCTTTGTTTGAGTCAGGCTCTTCTTCAGGGAAAGAAAATTCCCCATAAGGGTCTACTTTTTTTAAATATTGATCCCCAAATTATTCGGGATCCTCGTTTTGAAAGCGAATTACTGTCCAAGTGGAATTGGAAGCTGACGAGTTCTTCTGTTAATTATATCATTTTGGAAATAACAGAAGGTGCAGCTATTGAGGATGTTGTTGGCTTCACAAAGACACTAGCATCTCTTGTGAACAAAGGATGCAAAATTGCTATGGATGATACAGGAACAGGTTATTCCAGTTTGAGCAGGTTGGTTAAGATTCATCCTCATTTTATTAAAATAGACATGGATTTAGTGCGAGATATTGATAAGGATCGCATGAAACAAGCATTGATGAAGGCCTTATATAAATTTTCTACACTGACAAATATAAAAATCATTGCCGAAGGCATTGAGACGGCAGCTGAATTGAATGAACTCATTCGAATTGGGATACCATATGGACAAGGCTTTTATCTGCAACAGCCATCAAGTCAGCTTACAGAAATTTCCGAACCGATTCGACAGCAAATTCTTTATCAAGTACATAGCAAGGAACAGGAAAATTATTATACCCCCATTACCATGCCGATCGGTGCTGTTGCTCGAATGGATAGAGGACTTCCAGCTACTACGCTGGGGTATCAAATTATTGATTATTTTAATAAAAACAGCCGTGCTATGGGGGTCTGCATTGTGGAGGATGGCAAGCCAGTTGGGCTTCTTATGAAGGACAAATTTTTAGGCAATTTGGCAACACAATATGGTATTGCCCTGTACATGCACCGTCCCATTGATCTTGTTATGGATAAAAATCCGATTGTTGTTGATTATCATCTTTCCCTGGAACAGGTTTCAAAACTGGCTGTTTCGCGTAGCGAAGAACGACTCTATGACTATATTATTGTGACGAAGAATGAAAAATATTATGGTGTAATTACAATCAGGCGGCTATTAGAAAAAACAACTCAAGTGGAATTGAATCGAGCGAAACATTCCAATCCTTTAACTGGACTGCCGGGTAATGTTTTGATTGAACATGAAATCAACTGTGTTTTATTAAAAAATCGACCTTATGCTGTGATTTATTTTGATTTGGATAACTTTAAGCCATACAATGATGTTTATGGATTTGAAAGTGGGGATAGGGTTCTTTATTTAACAGCCAAAATTATTCAGCAGGAAATGGAACATGAAGCAAATTTACCGTCCTTTATTGGCCATATTGGTGGGGATGATTTTATTGCGGTTGTTCATGATTGGAATGTGCAAGGACTTTGTCAAAACATCATAGCCTCTTTTGATCGCCAGATTCATGCCTATTATGGTGAAAAAGATATTCGTCAGGGTTATATTTTGGCTAAAAATCGACATGGTAAGGAAGAACGTTTTCCAATTATTTCACTGAGTATTGCCGTTGTGACGAATCGCAATTCCCGTTATTTTACTGCTCATGAACTAGCAGAGTCAGCAACGCTATTAAAGAAAAAATGTAAACTATCCTGGCAAAGTTGCTATTGTATTGATGGTATTTAACCTTTTCTTAACATGTCCTTAACACAGATCATGTCAACTTATTCTACAATTACATTGTGTGAGTTTCAAATAAAAGGGAGGAAACAAATAATGAAATTTTTAGGAAAATCGAAAGTTCTTGTTGCGGCTATTTCTTTGATGCTTGGTGTCAGTCTGATTGCTGGCTGTGGTGGAACGAAAGAACAACCTCAGGCCCAGGCTGCAAATGATATTCAAGGCACAGTAACGGCTTCGGGATCAACTGCTTTGCTGCCGTTACTGAAACCGGCCCAGGAAGAGTTTCAAAAGAAGTATAGCAAAGTAACAGTTAACATTGCAGGTGGTGGTTCTTTTACAGGCTTAAATCAAGTTGCAGCTGGTTCTGTAAATATTGGTAACTCTGATGTTCCAGCTCCTAGTGAATATAACGATAAAGGTCTTGTTGACCATCAAGTTTGTGTGGCCCCGTTTGTGTTTGTTACTAATCAGGATGTAAGCGTTGACAATTTGACTCAACAACAATATGTGGACATTATGACTGGTAAAATCACTAACTGGAAAGATGTTGGCGGAAAAGATGAAAAAATTACCTTAATTCATCGGGCAAAATCTTCCGGATCACGTGCTACTATCGCGAATGTGGTACTGAAAGGTGTTGAATTTACGGATAATGCTGTTATCCAAGATTCCAACGGCGCAGTTCGCAGTGCTATTGCCAGCACACCTGGTTCAATTGGCTATGTTGATGCCGCATACGTTGATAACACTGTAAAAGCACTTGCTTTTAATGGTGTGAAATTTACGGCAGATGCGGTAACATCCGGACAATATCCTGTATTCGCTTATGAACACATGTTTACGAAAGGCGAAGCAACAGGGGCAGTGAAAGCTTTTCTTGACTATGTCATGAGTCCTGAATTCCAGAATAGTGCTGTTGAGAAAAATGGCTTTATCCCTATGACGAAAATGAAAAAATAGTGCATAGCCTTCGTGACTGATGGGCCCACTAGAACTTGACAGAAAGTTAAGTTCTAGTGTTTTTTTTGCATATACTGAGAAAATTAACATCAATTTAACACGGCGTTAACAATCCTTTCGCTGTTCATACTCTATAATAAGTAATCATAAGGTAAGGGATGTACGCTGAGAAGTAGGGGATGGGATAACGATGGAATTGACTAAAAATCTTATTGAACCAGTAGATAGGGCTCATCAATTTAAATTGATGTCAGATCGCTATATTCGATATTTATTTATTGCCTGTGCTTGTTTAATGACAGTCATTATTTTATCCATTATTATCTTTGTTGGGCAACAAGGATTATTGACGTTTAAAGATGTTAGTTTAACGGAATTTTTTACGAGTGCTAAGTGGAGTCCCTCTGATGCAAAATATGGGGCCTTTAGTTTTATTTCGGGTTCAATTTTTGTTACTCTTTTGGCAATTTTATTTGGCGCTCCGCTGGGATTAGCTGGTGCCATCTTTATGGCCAAAATAGCACCTGGCTGGCTAAGAGAAATTATGCGGCCGGCAACAGATCTTTATGTGGCTATTCCTTCTGTTGTTTACGGGTTTGTAGGGATGACCATTCTTGTTCCGTTGATTCGTGTTCATTTTCATGCCAGTACGGGATTTGGTTTGCTTGCAGCAGCAATTATTTTGGCTATCATGATTTTGCCAACTATTATTAGTATTTCCGAGGATGCTATCCGATCCGTTTCGGCTTCGTTAGAAGAAGCTTCACTTGCGCTGGGGGCAACGCGCTGGCAAACGATTTGGCGTGTTCTGCTTCCTGCGGCTTTGCCCGGCATTTCTACGGCTATTATCTTAGCTATGGCCAGGGCGGTGGGAGAGACCATGGCTGTTCAAATGGTTATTGGTAATACACCGCAAATTGCTAAATCGCTTTTTATGCCGACTTCGACTTTACCTAGTGAAATTGTTGTTGAAATGGGCAACACTCCTTTTGGATCTGCCTGGGGTAATTCGCTCTTTCTGATGGCTTTGGTACTACTGCTTCTATCACTCGCGATGATTTTAATTATTCGTCGGATTACTAAGGGGAGGATAGCCTAAATGTCAGCTAAAATGTTCGATAAACTAGCAACTGCTCTGATGTGGATAGCAGGTATAATTATTTTAGCTATTCTTGTTGTATTTTTACTTTACATGCTTGTCAAAGGATTGCCTGTATTGTCATGGAGCTTTATTACGGGGCAGCCCAGTGATATGCGGGTGGGCGGTGGTGTGGGACCGCAGTTTTTCAATTCTTTTTATATCCTTTTCTTGTCCCTGGCATTTTCTGTTCCTGTAGCACTTGGGGCGGGAATCTATCTTGCTGAGTATGCTAATCAAAATAAGATTACTGATATGATTCGACTGAGTACGGAAAGTTTAGCCACCGTTCCTTCTATTGTTCTTGGTTTGTTTGGCATGATTATCTTTGTCAATATATTTAAAATGGGATTTAGTATTATTGGTGGAGCTTTAACGCTTTCCTTGTTAAACTTGCCTGTCCTTGTCAGGGTTACGGAGGAAAGCATTCGTACTGTGCCAGGTCAATACAAGGAAGCTAGTTTGGCTTTAGGTGCTACAAAGTTGCAGACCATTTGGAATGTGGTTTTGCCCAATGCTTTGCCAGGTATTATTACGGGTCTTACCTTAACGGCTGGGCGGGCATTAGGTGAAACAGCGATTCTTATCTTTACGGCAGGTACGACGGTGTCAAGAACGTTGGGTGACATGGATCCCATGGCAGCAGGTGAAACCTTAGCTGTACACATGTGGTATGTTATGGCTGTTGGATTGGTTCCGGATCGTATAGATATTGCCAATGGCATTGGAGCATTGCTGATAATTACGATTCTCATTTTCAATTTGTTCTTTGCTATTCCAGGCAGAATCATGCGACGGCGCATGGCAACTGCTAAACATTAAGAAGCTGGGCAGGAGGAAGAGAAAAGTTTGATCAAAACTTTTCTCTTCCTTTTTTTGTTTATTTTGATTGCAATTTTTAATATTTTGTTACGCAGATATTAAGACTTGCTACAGCATATAGAGCGTCTATATTTATGATGTTAGTATGTTAGTATAGGATAATACTAGGGGGTACACTACATGTTCAAACGAATTCGGGGCTTTATTCGACAAGTCAAAGAAATGTTTGTGAGCTTTCTTGTTAATGGATTGCTGGGTTTTCGTCTAAAACGCAATCGAAAGAAATCTTTATCCTGTAAGAATCTCGAAGATCATAATAGGATAGTGAATAGAAAAAATATTTTGCAATTGTTTACTCTTGGCCGTCGTCTCAGACAGCTTATGCCAAAACAGGATTTTGGTGTTACTGTTCGCTCTCAAGGGGCGCGTGGTCGGGTACTTCATATTGCGCGTAAGAAAGATAGTCTTCATGTTTTGAAAAGATGGACAAACCCTCGCTTTATTAAGCACTACTTGGCAAGCACGAGTTTTCGCTATCAATTGACTTCTATTGCCACAAGGTCGGTAATTTTTACGATTTTAACCTGCACCATTCCTTTGTGTCTTATTGGCTGGTATTTTACTAACGAGACGCTTGCCAGTCTTACTCAAATAGCGGCAGAGAAGAATAGAAAGGTTGTTGAGCGTGTCGCAAGTGATACAGGGAATTTTATTCTGGCGAAGAAAAATTTTTTGTTAGCCACAAGTGCCATGGGGCAAATGCGAAGTATGCAGAGCGACACAGTAAAAGAATTTTTACTGTCTGTTAAACCTTATTATGGGACAACAGATGCCCTGACTGTGGTTAAGAGTGACGGACAAGAATTGGCTCGTACGGATGCCCTTCCTTTGAGTAATATTAGTGGAACCGATTATTTTAAGCAGGCTATGGCAGGGACAACGTTTTTTTCGGACCCTGCGAAGATTAACGGGCAGCTGACTGTAGTCGGAGCTGTTCCGCTTCAAGGAAAGGATGGAATTTTAGCTGGTAATATCTCACTTGCTACCCTCCAGACGATGATGGAAAATGTTTTGTCACAAAATCCCGGCTATATGCTGACCATTATTGATAAAAATTGTGTACCCCTTTTTTATCAAGCTGATTCTTCTGCTGTGGAGGAACGTAAGGTTTTGTCAGAATCGTATTATAAGGAAGCGGTAGAAAAACAGTCAGGCGATACATTCGGGGTTTTTCGGGGACAGGAATACCTTGTTTCTTATCGTCCCATTGCCAATACAGATTGGATTGCTGTGTCGCTTTTTCCGAAGCAGGTGGCTTTGCAGAGTGCTTATGATACGATTGAGAAAAGTATGAAAGTTACCCTTGTTCTTATTATTATTTTTGTGGTGATCGGTGTTTTGGCAATACGAAAAGTTTTTGCGCCCTTGCAGCAACTCGTTGGTGGCGTAAATTTTGTTGCCAGAGGTGATTTGACACATATTTTAACAAGTACGAGTACAGATGAGTTTGGACGAGTTACCCAGGCTTTTGGTACTATGACAGAAAGCTTGCGCCATATTGTGCAGGCTGTGAAGAATTCAACCGGTCTTGTTGTAGAGTCATCCAATCAAGTGGCCTGCGCTGCCCAACAATCAAGCAAGGCCAGTGAAGAGGTAAGTCAGTCTATTCAAAATATTGCTGAGACTATGAATCAGCAGGGACAAAAAACGGCGATAACAGAAGAGCTCATTCATCATCTTGTTGATATAACAGGTAATGTGGCAGAAAGTATCTGTGATGCGGCAGCAAAGACAGGGGAGTGCTCTGCTGTTGCATTAAAGGGCCGGGAGGTCGTTAATGAGACGGTGGATACAATGCAATCTTTGCAAAGATTAGTGGACCAGGCGGCGCAAACGTTAGCAGTGCTTGGGCAGAATACGAAAGAAATCAGTAATGTTACGACTCTTATTACGGATATTGCCAAACAGACGAACCTTTTGGCCTTAAATGCTGCTATTGAAGCGGCGCGAGCGGGACAGGCAGGGCGAGGTTTTGCTGTTGTGGCTGAGGAAGTCCGGAAATTAGCTGACAAGTCGATGGAGTCGGCGAACGATATTGCAGTAATTATCAAAAAAAATCAGAGCCAGACGCAAGAAGTTATCACAACAATGGAACAAAGCCTTAATAAGGTTGAAACAGGTGTGGGTGTGGCTAAATCTCTTGATAGGGTCTTTGAGCAGATTGTGGTAGCCATTGAGAAGGTTGAAAGCAATGCTACAGCCATTACAGGCCAAACAGATAGACAAGTATCACTCTGTGGCGAGGCTCTTGAGGCCGTGCAGGGGATTCATCAGTTGACAATTGAACATCGTACGAGTGTTCATGAGATTGCAGCAATTAGTGAAGAAGAGTTGGCGGCTTCGCAGGATATTCTTCATTCCGTAGAAAAACTTCGTAATCTGGCATCCAAGCTTGATGAACTTATTGACAAGTTTAAGTCTGAGTGATTGTATGTTAAGTTGAAATGGGGAAAATTTACTATGAATATATTTTAAAGTTTGACTTTGATCGACTTTTTTTGTATGGAAGGCTTTTTTCTTTGCCATACTACAGGAAAAGAGGAGGTCATGCCATGTATAAAAAAAGTTCGACCATTCATGCAGTGGGATTGCTGTTGACGGGAATTTTTATGGCCGTCGCTGTAAGTGGCTGTAATTTATTTTCTCCGCAGAAAAAGCCGGATGTTACACCGCCTAATCCGTCAGTGTCTTTGCAAGCTGAACCCCAAATTTCTGTCTATATGCATGAGACAGGTACAACGCAGTCCATGATGATGGAGGATTATATTGCCGGAGTTGTTGCAGGCGAAATGAAATCAGATTGGCCGGTAGAAGCCTTGGCGGCGCAAGCTATTTTGGCCAGGACTTTTACGATTGAGGCCATTGAAACAAAAGGCGGTGTACCGGAAAGGCATACACAGGCTTCTACGGATATCAAAGAATTTCAGGCTTATAGTGCTAAAGATATTACAGACAATGTCAAGCAGGCTGTTGCCATGACGCGGGGGAAAATTATTACTTATCAGGGCCAGCCGATTCACGCCTGGTTTCATGCCAGTGCAGGAGGGATGACGGCAACAGCCAAAGAGGGACTTGATTATAAAGATGCAGAGCCACCTTATATTATGGCTGTTCCGTCACCTGACGATTTAGCGCCTGCGGATATTAAAAGCTGGACAGCCAAGGTAAAAAAGCAAGATATTTTGGCTGCTATGGCGAAATTGGGCCAAACTGCTTCGTCGTTAGATAGTATAGAAGTGACCCAAAAGGGGCCTTCGGGACGTGTGACTCAGTTTACGGTGAATAAAAGTATTCCAGTCAGTGGACCTGAACTCCGCGTGACTGTGGGAGGTACTCTTATTAAATCGATGCTGTTAGATAAGGTGGAAATTGTCGGTGATGAGGTTAGCTTTACTGGAAAGGGCTATGGTCATGGTGTAGGAATGTCCCAATGGGGGGCTTATTCACTAGCCAAGTCAGGTAAAACAGCCAATGAGATTATTGCGCAGTATTTTAAAGACGTAACAATTGAGCAGCGTTATCAATAGTAATCAGTGCAGCAGAAAAAAGAATCAGGCTGAAATGCAGCCTGATTCTTTTTTTGCGTAATAACTGTGTTTCATCAGGCATACAGTGAACTGAGGACAGATAGTAGGAGGAAAGATAAGTATGGCCATCGATGAGAAGACACCCGCTTGGCGTCATCAGTTTAGCCTTGTTGATAGAGAAGAAATGACGGTAGATGGCGTTGTCAATCTGGGCAGCTTTGATGAACATGAAGTCATAATGGAAACAGAGCAGGGAATTTTAATTGTGAAAGGTGCTGGACTCAATATTAAGCAGCTTAATTTAGATAAGGGTAATATTATTTTTGAAGGAACAGTCAAATCCATTACCTATGATGACGAAGTAAAGCAGAAAAAGGGGCTGTTAGAAAGACTCCTTAAATAGTTCAATGCGAAGAAAGGCGGTGAAGGCATGGAAGAAAGCCAGTTAGCAACTTTTCTGTGGTTGGCTCTTACTGCGATTGCCCTATCCTTTCTATTTGATTGTTATCGATTCATGAGAAAAACACTCAGGTTACGAGTTTTAACCACTGCGGTGGCTGATTTATGTTTTTGGTTACTCGCAGCACTGATTGTTTTTTCGGTACTTCTTTGCAGTAATGGTGGTGAAATGCGATTATATGTTTTTATTAGTTTAGCATTAGGTGCGCTTTTTTATTATCGGCTCTTGAGCAGTCGGGCCATGCAATGTATTCTGGTGGGGTTCAAGGCACTTCGCGGGATCATGAAAGCTGTCTATCAAACTTTTCATGTTCTTATTGTACAGCCTTTTTTTTATACCTTGCGTGTAATGACCGCACCCTTGCGCTTTTTTCGACGTAAAACACAATTTGTCTATGGGGGAGTTTATAGAAAGGCTCGACATGTTTGGTATAAATTTCAACTTTTTTTTAAGTAAGCAGGATTGCAACTGTTTTAGGCGAACTATATAATAAAAGTATGTGTCTGGTGGTGTTAATTCGTGCATTCGAGAGGTGTACAATTGAGCGGGTTTCGCTTGGTATTGCTTGTTTTGTTGTTTGGGTTTGCTTATGTGTTTATTCGTCAGAGTTGTGACTTGTGGGCTATTCATCAGGAATACCAATTAAATCAGTTAAAATTGGAACAAGCGGAACAGGTTCATCAAAGCTTGATTGATGAAAAAAATAAACTGACTACACCAGACTATATCGAAAAGATTGCTAGGGACGATTTGGGTCTTGTGAAACCAGGGGAAGTTCCCTATTTATCGAATAGCAAATAGTAATGTTTTTGTAAGTTGTTCGCAGTCATTTCTTGACACTCTTTGAAGGTCAAGGCTATAATATGATTGTAAATAAAGTTTTTTAAGGAGGAAGTTTGATTAGTATGTCCATTGAAATTGGCAGCGTGGTAGAAGGCGTTGTAACAGGAATCACGAATTTTGGTGCTTTTGTGGAACTACCTGGAGGTAAAGTAGGTCTTATTCATATTTCAGAGGTTGCCGATGTTTATGTGCGCGACGTAAAAGATTTTCTTAAAGAACGGGATACTGTTAAGGTAAAGGTACTTTCTATTGACGAGCGTGGCAAAATCGGTTTATCTATTAAACAGTTGCAAGCGCCAAAAGCAGCTCCTGCACAACCATCCTATCGGAGACCACATGCCAATGATAACCGACGTCAGAGATTCAATGCTCCATCCTTTGAAGACAAATTGACGAAGTTTTTAAAAGATAGTGATGAACGGTTATCGGATTTAAAACGTAATACTGAGTCCAAGCGTGGCGGTCGTGGTGCTGCTCGTCGGGCTGAATAACAATTGAGTTGGTAGGCATTCCGTGGGAATGCCTTTTTTTATTGGTTTAACAGGCTCTTTCACTTAGCGCGGAAGAGCCTGTTAGTTTTTTAGTTTATTTGAAAGAAACTGTCAGTTTTTTTTTTTGAAATTTACCTCCTTCAGACAAAACATTTATTACAAATTATGTAAAATTAAATTTGTACTATTGAACTTAAAGGAGGCAGAAATATGCCACGTGTTACCATGCTTTCTCTTCCCGATGAACTTCCTGTATCACCCCAAATCCAAAGTCCCCACAAGCCCTCGCTTGTTTGGGGAAAATACATTTTGACACGACTAAGGCATCTTAGAATGGGAAAGATTAGTTCGACGGTTTTGGCAGTTCTTAAACCGCTGCTTACAACAACAAATTGGGCTGTTGGAATATTAGGAGTTTTTTTGGCCCGTGTAAGTTTATTTGGTGAATTAGATCCTTGTGGTATTGCATTTTTTGCCAGTATTTACACAGTTTCGCCACGTCTAGGCATTTTTGCTGCAAGTGGTGTTCTTTGCGGCATATTGTCGCTTGGCCTTGGGGATCAGGTTTTTATTTATTTATTCAGTATGATTGGTTATATCCACTATTACGATAAGGTCAATAGGCTGGAACGAAAGATGGTGGCCTTACCGATTCTGCTTTTTTCTGTCATATTTATTAGTACTGTTCTTGTGCAGATAAACAGTGCATTTACGTTATATGAGGGCTTAATCGCTGTGATGAATGCGATGCTTTGTGCTTTGTTATATTATATTTTTGATTTAACCATTACTTCGCAAATGTCTGCTGGCAGTAGTGCTATTAACGAAGGTCGCATCGGCTTGGTCGTTATGGCAGCCTTTGCTTTGGCGGGTATTGGGCACATTGAGTTTTGGGGTTATGGTATGCGCAATATTGTAGGAAGCACCCTTATTGTTTTATTGGCATTGATCGGTGGTGCTGGATATGGCACAATTATGGGGGTGGCTGTGGGGCTTGTAATTGGTTTGGTTGAAGGCCAGCCTACACTTGCCATTGCAACATTTGCTGCTGCGGGACTTCTTGCCGGGATTTTTCAAAAATTAGGCCGAGTAGCCGTTATTTTCGGCTATTTACTAGGCAATGCCGTCGTACTCCTTGCTTTTGGACAAGCTATTGATAGTACAGCTTGGCTGATCGAAGTAACTGCCGCAGGTTTGTGTGTACTATGCATTCCGACTCGCTATCTTAAAAAAATTGAGCAGCGTATTGTCGTATTTTCCGATCATAGTCAAATGGAGCAGCAACTGGGGGGGTTAAATAAAAAATTACAACAAGTTGCAGAAATATTTGCTGACTTATCCGCTCGTTTTGGTGAACTTTCTGTCCAAAGAAAATCCGAAATTAAAGACCATGAATTTCAAGCATTACTGGCTTTGGTAGGAGAGAATGTTTGCAAAGATTGTCGTAATCGAAGCACTTGTTGGGAGCAAGATTTTTATCAGAGTTACGAAGCACTCGTGGAGATGGCAGTTTTGGCTGAAAAAGGAGCTTTATCTGAACGTACTTTGCCTAAGACGTTAAAAGAGCATTGTATGAATCAAAAAAACTTAATTGCTGAGGTTTGTAAAACAACAGAAGAAAACAAGACGTATTTTTATTGGCATAATAAAGTGGCTGATACGAGGCAGATGGTGACGGAACAGATGAAAGCAGTTAGTTCTATTATTGATACCTTGCGGGCCGAAACACGACTGAAAGTTAGGCAAGGCAATCAATTAGCTGAGCGGCTTATGGAGCAAGCAAAGCAATTAAGTTGTCCCGTCCATTCCGTAGATGTTACGGAAAAAGATGCATGTCGAACAATAAAAATTAGAAAAGACCTGTGTTCGGGAAACGATGAATGTCGCCATACATTGCTCCCCTTAGCAGCAAGTTTGTTTGGTGAGGCATTTTGTATGTCGGCTGAATGTGGTAGTCACAAGCAACAACGGCCTTGTCAAATTACGTTAAAAACAGTGCAACGCCTAAAGCTGGAAATGGGTTTTGCATCTATCGCTAAAAATGATCAGGACTTGTCAGGTGATAGCCATTCTATACTTCATTTGCCACAAGGAAAAACGGCATTAATTTTAAGTGATGGTATGGGTACAGGGCGTGAAGCTCATCAGGAAAGTACCATGGCGGTAGAGTTTCTCGAAAGGTTGCTTGCAGCGGGGTTTGAACTTGATGTTGCTGTTAAAACAGCCAATGCGATGCTGCTTGTAAAAAGTCCGGGTGAAATATTTTCGACCATTGATATGGCTGTATTTGATTCTTATACAGGTGAGACGGATTTCTTAAAAGTGGGTGCAGCGCCTAGTTATGTTAAACGAGTTCGTGAGGTCGCTACCATTCAATGTTCATCGGCGACGATTGGTATGGTAGAGCCGTTAGAAATTCAGCCTATGACGATGCAATTAAGAGCAGGAGATGTTTTTGTTTTGATTAGTGATGGCATTTATGATGCTTCTTTGAAAAATAGGGAGGAGTGGGTAGCCAATTATTTGCGCTGTCTTTCTAGTGATGATCCCAAGATCATTGCAACGAAATTATTGTCTGAGGCGCGAAAAAAAGCGGGTAAGCAACAACAGGATGATATGACTGTTGTTGCTGGCCGTATTGGGTTGCTCAATTAAAATAATGTTTTTGAGTCAGCGTAAGCTGGCTTTTTTTATGTATATGCGTTCCACCGTCTCACTTGGCTTCTGCTTATAGTAATACGATTCTATCCCTGTTGAGTGTAGCAAAGAGTAGGCTTACGGTTTTTATTCTGCTTACATTGGAATACTGATATCAAGGTTAAGCTATTCCTGCTTTATCCAAACAATCTGTTGTCGTTGGCAGGAAAGGAATGATAGGCAAGAGAATTAATTTTACCATACTATTTTTTGTTTCGTGATAAACTATTAAGCAGGGAGTTATACTAAATATGCTTGAAAAAGTAAAAGCTTTTATTGAGGACTGTCATTTAATCGATTCAGGCGATTACTTAATTGTGGCTTGTTCAGGTGGCAGTGATTCTGTGGCATTGCTTCATGTGCTTGTAAAGCTTGCAGCGGCATATCCCTTTACGCTGGCTGTTGCGCATGTGAATCATGGCCTCAGGGGGGAAGATGCAAACCACGATGAAGCTTACGTAAAAGAACTGAGTGCAAGGTTAGGTGTGCCCTGTTATTGTCATCATTGTGATGTGCAGGCCTTTGCCAAAGAGCATGGACTCGCTACAGAAGAAGCGGGTCGCATTGTGAGGTATCGTTTTTTTCATCAATTAGCTTTCGGTCATAGTCAGACGAAAATTGTGACAGCCCATCACCAAGATGATCAGGCTGAAACAGTACTTATGAATTTATTGCGTGGAAGTGGCAGTGCCGGTCTTAAGGGCATTCGCCCCAAAACGGGAAGTGTCATTCGCCCGCTTCTTGCAGTGACAAAGCAGGAAATTGTTGATTATTTAGCAGAGCAGAATATTGTTTTTTGTTATGATAAAACCAATAGTGATATAAAAATTCTTCGTAATCGTATCAGGCTATGTCTTTTACCGCAGCTCGAGTTGGAGTATAATAACCGTATTAAGGCCTCGCTTTGCCGCACCGCGGCTATTTTACAGGATGAACAGGATTTTATTGAACAGTCTGCTCAAAGTCTGTTTGAAAAAGTAGCAAAAATTTCTGGCAAAGGATTATTTTTATCACTTACCGTTCAAAAGGCCCATCCGGCATTAATTCGTGCTGTTTTTAGGTTGGCTATTGAAAAAAAACAAGGTCATTTAAAAGGAATCCGCTTCTATCATGTGGAAGAGTTGACGAAGATGCTGCTTGATTGGCCTGTTAGCAGTCAAATGCCGTTGCCACGGGGGCTGATGGTATATAAGAATTATGATAATATGGAATTTACCTATGAAGTGCGTAATTTAGCATGTGGTCTTTATCAGCCACGGACACTTCAGATTCCGGGAGTTACGATGATACCGGAACTTAAGCTCTTCATTACTGCCAAGATTTTAGGGCAGCCACCTAGTCAAGATTCTGTTATTGAGGCCTGGTTTGATTATGAACAACTTGTCCAGCCGCTGTTTGTTCGTTCACGTCATCCTGGTGATAAAATTCAGCCCAAGGGTTTTGTTGGAAGTAAGAAGGTAAAAAACCTTTTCATTGATGAAAAGGTGCCCCAAGAACAGCGGCCTTTTATACCTGTTGTGTATAATGCTCAAGGCATTGTCTGGTTGGGTGGATTGCGACAATCGTCCTTGGCCCCCGTAGCTAGTCATACCAAAATTTATTTGCAATTATCCCTAGGATACCAGGAGGAGTAAACCCATGCTTGAAGATGTTGAGAAAATTTTAGTGAGTCAGGAAGATCTGGCCAAGAGAGTGGAACAATTGGGGCAGGAAATTACAAAAGATTATGCAGGACAAGAAATACTCATGATTGGCGTGTTACGCGGGGCAGCTATTTTTATGGCTGATTTATCACGAGCCATTAAAGTTCCTGTTGCGCTTGATTTTATGGCAGTTTCCAGTTATGGACATTCCACATCGTCCAGTGGTGTCGTACGCATTATCAAAGACCTTGATGAAGATGTAAAAGGAAAACATGTACTGATTGTAGAGGATATTATTGATTCGGGTTTGACGCTGAAATATTTGATTGATTACATTAAATCACGCGATCCGCAAAGCGTAAAAATCTGTACGCTCCTCAATAAACCGGATCGTCGCAAGGTTGAAGTGCCAATTGCTTACAATGGTTTTACCATTCCCGATTATTTTGTTGTCGGTTTTGGTCTGGATTATGCTGAGAAATACCGTAATTTACCGTTTATTGGGATTTTAAAACCGGAAATTTACAGTCACTGAAATGGAAAATGTTTTGATTCTGTTTGTTGTAAGTTTGAATATATCTATGGTATAATATTCTACTGTGGATATTATTATACTTTTCCATGAACTCCAGTGAGAGGAGGGCTATTTTGAGTAAATTTTTTCGCAACGTCAGTTTTTATTTACTGATCATCATTATCGCGATTTCCATCATTGACTATTATTCATCGCGCACAGTAACCAAGCAGGAGGTCAGTTATACTCAGTTTTTACAACAAGTAAATGACCAAAATGTTGAGCGTGTGACGATTGTGGATAATACTATCAAAGGGAAGCTGAAGGATGGTCAAGAGTTTACAACCATTACCCCGAATGATCCAACTTTAATCAATACCCTGCGTGATAAAGGGGTGGATATTAAAGCTGAGCAGCCACCGCAACCGCCTTGGTGGACAACGATCTTTTCTTCAGTGCTTCCCATGCTACTGCTTATTGGTGTTTGGTTCTTTATTATGCAGCAAACCCAAGGTGGGGGAAACAGGGTTATGAGTTTTGGTAAAAGTCGAGCGAAGCTTCATAGTGAAGATAAGATTAAAGTAACCTTTGCTGATGTGGCGGGTGCTGATGAAGCCAAACAGGAATTGGAAGAAATTGTTGAGTTTTTAAAGCATCCGAAAAAATTCAATGATTTAGGGGCTCGTATTCCGAAGGGGGTCCTCTTATTTGGACCTCCAGGAACAGGTAAGACGCTAATGGCGCGGGCTATTGCCGGTGAAGCTGGCGTACCGTTTTTTAGTATTAGCGGTTCTGATTTTGTAGAAATGTTTGTAGGTGTTGGTGCATCTCGAGTGAGAGACTTGTTTGAACAAGCCAAGAAGAATGCTCCGTGTATTGTGTTTATTGACGAAATTGATGCTGTTGGCCGTCAAAGAGGTGCAGGCCTTGGTGGTGGTCATGATGAACGTGAGCAGACACTCAATCAGTTATTAGTTGAGATGGATGGATTTGGTGTGAATGAGGGCATTATTATTATTGCTGCCACAAATCGTCCTGACATTTTAGACCCGGCACTTTTAAGACCTGGCCGATTTGACCGTCAGGTTGTTGTGGATCGTCCTGATGTGAAGGGGCGTCAAGAGATATTAAAAGTACACACTAAAGGGAAGCCTATGTCGAAAGAAGTCGATCTTGATGTGCTTGCGCGACGTACGCCTGGCTTTACTGGTGCTGATTTGAGCAACTTAGTCAATGAAGCGGCGCTTTTAGCCGCTCGTCGCAATAAGCGCCGCGTGGATATGCCAGAAATGGAAGAAGCCGTGGAACGCGTTGTGGCTGGACCGGAACGGAAAAGCAGGGTGATTAGCGATAAAGAGAAAAAACTGACTGCTTATCATGAAGCTGGCCATGCCTTACTAGGTATGCTGCTTGAACGTACCGATCCTGTTCATAAAGTTTCGATCATTCCCCGTGGTAGAGCTGGCGGTTATACGATGTCGTTACCAGCAGAAGACCGTTATTATGCAACGCGATCGGAACTGTTGGAGCAGCTTACAATGTTGCTTGGTGGTCGTGTTGCAGAGGCCGTGATTTTGGGTGAAATCAGTACAGGCGCCCAAAATGACCTGGAGCGGGCTACAGCGCTTGTGCGTAAAATGATTACGGAATATGGTATGAGTGAAGTCTTGGGTCCGATTACATTTGGTCATAAGCAGGAACAAGTGTTTTTAGGCCGCGATATTTCTCATGAGCGCAATTACAGCGAACAAGTAGCTTATTCTATTGATAAAGAAACGCGGCGTCTTATTGAAGATGCTTACGATAAAGCCGAACAGATGTTACGGGACAATATTGAGAAACTTCATCTTGTTGCTCGGACACTTATGGAACGTGAAACACTAGAAGGCAAGGAATTGGCGGAGTTGCTTGAAACGGGTAGGCTTTCATCACCTAACGAGGCAGAAGATGATCTGGCTCCTTCTGAAGGTATCAGTGTCTCGACTGCTGAAAATGAAATTTCCAGTGAGCAGACGCAAGAAGTACCAGCAGATAAAGAAAATCCTGATGCTCCAAAGATTGTTTATATTAGTCGTCCTGACGAAAAAAAATAATTACAATAAACAAAGCTCCCGTCTGATTTGACGGGAGCTTTGTTTATTTACGAGAGACTAGCTGGTAAAGTCACAGTAAATGTTGCACCTTTACCAGGGGAACTGCTGACTGCAATGTGTCCGTTCATGAGCTCAACAAGCTTTTTTGTAATGGCGAGGCCAAGTCCTGTGCCTCCGTCATCACGCGACCTGGATTTATCAATACGATAAAAACGATCCCAAATAAGCGGAAGTTCATCAGGCGCGATTCCTTTGCCTTGATCTGCTACTGAAAAAGAGATTATTTGCCCTTTACGCTGAGCGGAAAGGGTAATCGTGGACTGAGGTGGCGCATAGCGTTTGGCATTGCTCATCAGATTGGTTAGTACTTGAGTTAAACGATAAGGGTCGGCGAGCACTCTTAAATCGCCTTCCGCAAATTGTTCTTCAAGTATGACTGGATGATGAGGTAATAATTGTTCTTTACTTAATTGGTCGTGTAAAAATATTCTAAGGTCAATAGTTTCGATGACTGCTGGAATTTCACCTGCTTCCAGACTGGAAAGATCAAGAAGGTCATTAATGAGGCGATTCATTCGTTTATTAGCCGTCAAAATGGAAGAGAGAAAGACAACTTTTTTGTCCTGTGGGACGACATCATCAATGAGTGCTTCTGTCATCGCTTGAATTGAAGCTACTGGCGTTTTGAGTTCATGTGTCACATTAGCTAAAAACTCACGTCGGTTTTGTTCAATTGTGGAAAGCGAGGCGGCCATAGTATTTAATGTACGTCCCAATCGTCCGATTTCACTGTTATCTGTTGCATTTGTACGGCTGTCATAATCGCCCTGAGCAAATCGTCGGGCTGCTTGGCTGATACTTTTCAAGGGCGATGTAAGTGAGTGTGAAATAAAAAAGGCAAAGATAATGGACGTAAGTAAGCCAACCAAGGCGGAGTAGAGCAATAAATTTTCGAAAGGTTCGGCGGGTTTTGCAACCTTTGGGGCAGAAACATGTAAGAATAATATTTTATTGTGCTCAATATCTGGAATGGGTAGCGCCACAAGTACGGAACGGTCATTTGGCGGACCTTGGGGATCTATGCGGCGATTTGAATGGTGAATCCAATAACGTGTTAATCCGCTTGCGAGACTATTTAGATGTTCTGAAACATCTGGGTATTGAAGGTGCCAAGCTTCAGGTGGAATTCCTGCGAGAGTTTTGCCGTCTTTGTCCGTAATCCAGCAAGTAGCGCCGACAAGTTCATTGATTGTGGCGATATTTTGTTCTAAGACAGCAGGCCCTAAGCGGCTATCATTTACGATAAGATTTACGGCTGCTTGTCCTTTACTCAAAACTTCGTTGTTCCTGTTGTCAATAACATGCATACGAATGAGATAGCCCGTAAGTAAAGCAAAGGTCACAATAGTTATGACAATAATAATACAATTTGATAGCAAGATACGCCCGAAAATCGATCGAATCATGGCTGAACCTCAAATTTATAGCCTTTACCCCAGACAGTGTGAATGTGATTTTGTGCTTGTCCACTCAATTTGCGGCGCAGCCGTTTGACTGTGGCATCGACTGTGCGGTCATCCCCGTCAAAATCATATCCCCAAACATTCGTTAGTAATTGTTCCCGGGAAAAAACTTGGGCGGGATGGCGGATGAGAAATAGGAGTAATTCAAATTCTTTCGGTGATAAAACAACAGGATGATTGTCACATTGGACGACAGTGGATAAAGGATTGATTGTTAAACCGGGAAATTCGAGCATGGTCTCGGTAAAGAGAGCATTGCTACGGCGCAGTACGGCTTTTACTCTGGCAACAAGTTCTTTAGGACTGAAGGGCTTGGTAATATAGTCATCAGCGCCAAGTGAGAACCCCGTGATTTTATCGTATTCCGTCGTTTTTGCTGTCAGAAAAATGACGGGTACATCACGCTTAATCGTTTTGCATATTTCAAGACCTGTCAATCCTGGCAGCATAATGTCGAGAATCAGTAAATCGGGTTGCTCCGTTTCTTCAATCTTGAGGGCCTCATTGCCATCATAGGCCGTAAATATTTCAAAGTTTTCTTTTGCTAAATACAACTGGACTACTTCCACAATGCTTGCCTCATCATCGGCAATTAATATTTTTAGCATGACTTTTCGCCTTCTTTCTCAATGGAGTAAATTCCATATTCTTTAACTGGTAAAATCAATGGTTTTGAGACATAATTTAAAAGAAAATTATAAAATTCCCTCAAGTGTATGCTACCATAAAAAATCAAACAGTAACAGAGAAAATTTGTTCCACAGGGGTTGTCTCTACAAAAGTCCTTATGCTATGATAGGGGGGCAGAAAAGCTTCAGGTGGTATCGTAATTGAGCTGCACTGATGGCATTTGATTTAAGGTTAATTAAATAAAATTGCCTAAACCGCTTAGATCCACGTGACTGAGACGGAAAGTGCCGCTAGTTGTGATGAGGAGCCTTTCTGTCAGAAAGGCTTTTTTTATTTTATCATTACACATAAGGAGGATTATCATGGAAATTATTACAACAGTACGGGAGTTAAAAAAATGCCTACATTTAGCCAAGAAGCAGGGAAAAACAGTGGGACTTGTACCAACGATGGGATATTTGCACGAAGGTCATCTTACCTTGATGAGGAAAGCAAGAGAAGAAAATGATTGCGTGGTCGCTAGTATTTTTGTTAATCCCTTACAGTTTGGTCAGGGCGAAGATTTCGAGTCTTATCCGCGCGATCTGAAGCAAGATTCACTTCGAGCTGCTAGTGTAGGTGTTGATTGGGTATTTGCGCCAAAAGTTGCGGAAATGTATCCCCAGGGATTTGAGAATATGAATACTTTTGTTGAAGTTTCGGGTGTTACTGCTGGACTTTGTGGGGCTTCACGTCCTGGTCATTTCCGCGGCGTTGCAACAGTTGTGTCAAAATTATTTCATATTGTAGAACCGGATCGGGCTTATTTTGGCCAAAAGGATGCGCAACAGGTTGTGGTGATCCAAAAGATGGTGCAAGACTTAAATATGAATGTGACTATTGTTCCTGTACCGATTGTGCGTGAAGCAGATGGATTGGCCTTGTCATCACGCAATCTTTATTTAGGTTCTGCTGAACGACAAGCTGCACTCGTATTGAGTCAGTCATTACAGCTGGCAACAAAGTTGCTTGAATCAGGTGTACAAGAGAGTGATAAGATACTTCAGCAAATGACGGAACTGATTCAGCGGGAGCCGCTGGCCGCCCTTGAGTATTTAGTAATTGTTGATAAAGAGACGTTAGAATCTGTGTCTGACATTCAAGGCCCCATTCTCATTGCCATGGCAGTTAGAATTGGTAAGACACGTCTGATTGATAATATTATTTGGAGGAATGCGTGATGATGAGAACCTTATTTAAATCAAAGCTTCATCGGGCAACCGTTACGGAGGCATGTTTGGATTATGTGGGAAGTATTACAATTGATGAAGATTTAATGGACGCGGCAGATATTTGTCTTCATGAGAAGGTGCAAGTTGTTAATAATAATAACGGAGCTCGTTTAGAAACGTATGTCATTGCCGGTCCCCGAGGATCGGGTATGATCTGTTTAAATGGTGCGGCAGCGCGGTTAGTACAGCCGGGCGATACGGTGATTATTATGACTTTTGCTATTTTTGATGAAAAGGAAATGGAAAATTATCAGCCAACTGTTGTTTTTCTTGATGAATCAAATGGCATTGTCCATATTACACAGTCTGAACAGCACGGGGACATTCGTTAATTGACAGACTGTTAACGAACCGTTATGATAAAGCTAACAATTGTGGGAGGAATTTCTGTGCGTAATGCCATACTGGAAATGTTACGCAATCATAGAGATGAGTATCTATCAGGTGAGGATATTTCACGGCGATTAGCTGTTTCACGAACGGCAGTTTGGAAGCATATTCAAGCGCTAAAGCAAGCGGGCTATGAGATTGAATCTCATACAAGGCGAGGTTATAAGCTGCTGATGGTACCGGATCGGCTTCGTCCGGAAGAAATTATCCCTCATTTTTCGACTCAATGGTTGGGTAAAAAAATTGTCTATTTTGATGATGTTAGTTCAACAAATAATGAAGCAAGAAATGAAGCGCAGCGCGGCGCGCCAGAAGGTACCATTGTTATTGCAGAGTCTCAGAATAACGGTAAGGGACGTTTGGCACGTGGCTGGTATTCACCGCAGTACCAAGGTATTTGGCTGTCTGTTGTACTTAGACCGAAATTTAGGCCGGCAGATGCGCCAAAATGCAGCTTACTTGCTGCTGTCGCTTTAGAACGGGCAATTTTCCGTCAGACAGGGATTCATTGCGGCATTAAATGGCCTAATGATCTATTGTATGACAATAAAAAGCTGATTGGTATTTTAACTGAAATGAGTGCTGAATTTGATGCAATTAATTATATTGTTATTGGTATGGGCATCAATGTGAATACTTTCGCGGACGATTTACCACAGGAGTTACAGACGATTGCTACTTCTTTAGCCATGATCACAGGGGAAAAAGTGAATCGCAAGGTTTTGTTAGGCAAGATTCTTGAAGAGCTTGAGCATTCTTATGATAAGGTCTGCAGTGAAGGATTCGGACCGCTTCTCGATGAGTGGCGCCGGAAATCAATTACGCTTGGGAAAATTGTCGATGTATTTGGTATGGATGAACAATTTAGTGGCAAGGCCGTGGATATTGATGCAGACGGTGCATTGCTTATTGAAAGAGAGACAGGCATTGAACGCGTGCTTGCTGGTGATGTGTCCATTCGGATGGTCAAACGATAACAGTCGTTCCTTTTTTGCCATTTGATATGGTGAAAAGTATTATGGTTGCTTTTATTGGTGTAAAAGTGCGCAGGGCATGTTGCGAGCAGGTCTTACCATTCATAATTCAAATGGCAGGAGGATTTTTATGCTTTTGGTTTTTGATGTAGGGAATACTAATATGGTGCTAGGTGTTTATGAAAAAGAAAAATTGCTTGTCAACTGGCGCGTGTCAACAGACAGGCAAAAGACAGCAGACGAGTATGGTATGCTTATTCATGATTTATTTGTTTATAGTGGCACGGATGTAAAAAAGATTGACGCGGTTATTATCTCTTCTGTTGTTCCGCCCCTGATGGTGCCGCTTACTCGCATGTCACAACGTTATTTTGGCGTGGAGCCGCTCATTGTTGGACCGGGTATTAAGACAGGAATTTTTATTCGCTATGAAAATCCGCGTGATGTAGGTGCAGATCGTATTGTGAACGCTGTAGCTGCTCATGCGAAGTATGGCGGTCCTTTGATTGTCGTTGATTTTGGTACAGCCACGACATTTTGTGCTATTGCGCAAAATGGTGATTATTTAGGGGGAGCTATTGCGCCTGGTATTGGTATTTCATCAGAAGCACTTTTTCAGCGCGCTGCAAAATTGCCGCGTATTGAGTTAGTAAAACCAAAGAATGTTATTTGCCGCAGTACTGTTAGCAGTATGCAGTCAGGGATTATTTACGGCTTTGTTGGACAGGTAGATGAACTTGTTCGTCGTATGCGCGAAGAATTGGGACATGAGGCTTATGTTGTGGCAACGGGTGGCTTGGCCAATTTGATTGCCCAAGAATCTCATTCCATTAATGTTGTTGAACCGTTTTTGACGCTTGAAGGTTTAAGAATTATTTATGAGCGCAACATGTAATCTCTTTTTATTAATTAAGCAGGGCGGTAGTATTTTTCTACCGTCTTTTTGTTATGATAGAAAATAGAGATAGGCGAGGGGGTATGGCATGAATATTGGATCCATTGTATTAGCACACCCTGTTATCTTGGCTCCAATGGCAGGAGTTTGCGATTTGCCTTTTCGACTCCTTGCAAAAAGCATGGGATGTGCGCTTGTTGTTGCAGAAATGGTGAGTGACAAGGGGTTATTATATAAAAACAAACACACCTATGCCATGTTGGCTATGGAAGATGACGAAAGACCCGTTTCCATTCAGATTTTTGGATCTGATCCGCTTTGTATGGCCAGGGCGGCCCGTATTGTAGAACAAGCTGGCGCCGATATTATTGATATTAATATGGGGTGCCCTGTGCCGAAAGTTGTCAAGAATGGCGAAGGTGCGGCCCTCATGAAGACGCCTGATTTGGTCTATCGCATCGTGGCTGCTGTTGTGGAATCTGTCAAGGTTCCTGTGACAGTAAAGATACGTAAAGGCTGGGATGAATTATCAGTGAATGCGCCTGAGATTGCCAAACTTGCTGAACAGGCTGGCGCCGCGGCTGTGGCTGTACATGGTCGCACGCGGGAACAGTTTTATACAGGTGAAGCAGATTGGAATATTATTAGGAAAGTAAAGGAATGTGTGACAATCCCTGTGATTGGCAATGGTGATATTCGTTCACCGGAAGATGCCTGTGAAATGATGAAGCAAACAGGCTGTGACGGTATCATGGTTGGTCGGGCCGCTCAAGGAAATCCGTGGATCTTTGCTCAAATTAATCATTTTTTAGATACAGGAAAAAAATTATCACTTCCTACTAGAGCAGAAAAGGTTGAAATGATTCGACGTCATTTTAATTTGATGCTGCAAGTTAAAGGGGAATATTTGGCTATTAGAGAAATGCGCAAGCATGCTGCTTGGTATACTAAAGGCATGCCTGGATCAGCGGAATTAAGATGTTTCTTTAATCAAGCTGAGAGTAAAGAAGCGTTTTTAGACGTAGTCAATAAGATTGCCCAGTAACAAGAAGGTCAGGACAAAACGGTAGTTTGTCCTGACCTTCTAAAAACAATTGTCGGAATTAAAAGAAAATGGTAAACTATGTATGTACACAAGAGTGTGCACATATAATAACGTAGGGGTGAAGCCATGTTGCTTCGGATCGGTGAAAAGGTGATTAATAAGCAAAAAGTTTATCGCACAGTTGAACAGATCCTTGCTATGAGAAGTCATGGCATTTCACAGCAGGAAACTGCTCGTCGGCTCCATCTGGATCGCCCCTTTATTTCACGCCTTGAAAGTATGGGAGAAGTTCGCAAAGGACGGCGCGTGGCTCTTGTTGGTTTTCCGATTGGCAATTGTAATGAACTTCGGCAATTAGCGCGGGAGTATGGGCTCGAGTATCAGTTGTTATTCTCTGAGAAAGAACGTTGGCAGTTTGTCGAAACTAAATCAGGCTTGGAATTATTTAATGAAATCATGAATATTATTGCCACTCTTCGTCAGTTTGATGTTGTTATTATTCTGGCATCCAATATGCGTATTAAGCTGATAGAAACGTTGCTTGATCAAGAAGTCATTGCCGTTCAGATTGGTCAATCACCGATTGAAGAAGATGTTATTGTGAGTCCCGTGCAGGTAAAGGCACTATTCGACGCATTAGATCTTCGGGCAGGTGAGGGCTAATGCAACATGTTCTAAGCGTCAGTTTAGGATCTAGCCGTCGTGACCATCAAGCGGTGGAAGTATTTGGTGGAAAAGAATTTTTAGTCGAACGACGGGGAACAGATGGTAATAAAGCCCGGGCTATCGACCTAATTAAGCAGTTTGATGGCAAAGTTGCGGCATTTGGCTTGGGGGGCACAGATCTTTATATTTATGCTGGAAATAAACGGTATACTTTTCGCGAGTCGGCGCAAATTGCCAAGGCTGCCCAATTTTCACCTATTGTTGATGGCAGTGGCATTAAAAATACATTAGAGCGACGTCTTGTACAGTATCTCTCTACAACAAAAGGAATGGATTTTTCAACGAAAAAGGTCTTGATTGTCTGCGCAGTGGATCGGTTTGGTTTGGCTGAAGCACTTGTCAATGCAGGGAGTCATGTTATTTTCGGGGATTTAATGTTTGGGTTAGGTTGGCCCTTTCCCATTCGAAGCTTGACAGCTTTGGCACGGTTAGCGCGCTATATAGCGCCAATTATTACACAACTTCCTATTAGTATGTTTTATCCCACAGGTGAGCAACAAAATGAAATTATTCCCAAGTTTTCCCCTTATTTTGAAGAGGCCGATATCATTGCCGGCGATTTTCACTTTATTCGCCGTTATATGCCAAGCACTTTGGCTGACAAGACGATTATTACGAATACAGTGACAGCAGAAGATATTGACTTGCTTGCAGCGCGTGGGGTTAAAAAACTCATTACGACAACTCCCTCTATGGGGGGGCGTTCATTTGGTACAAATATTTTAGAAGCTATTTTAGTAGCTTATTCTGGTAAAAAATTAGTTGATGAATTATCTGTAGACAATTATGTGGAAATTCTTGATAAATTGGCCATTGAGCCACGGATTATGGATTTGTCGGTCTAGTCTTGTTAGATGAAGTACAAAAGGGAGGACCATTATGGAGAAGTTTGCCTTTATCGTTCATCCTCTGACAGCAAGGGATCTTTCCCGTAAATTTCCGATTGCCAAACGTTTTTCTGATCATTTTATTGAGACGATTATCCAGTACATACCCCCTTTTAAGGTATCTACAATTAGGGGGATTCAGTCGCCTGTAGCTGATGCGGAAGGCTTTTTTATCGGTTGCCCCCTTACCTCAAGGCAAATGGTGGAATTACCGCAGGAAAAGGTCATTCAAAAAATTATTCGAGCCGGAAAATTAGCGGAAAACTTAGGCGCGAAAATTGTCGGGCTTGGTGCCTTTACATCTATTGTAGGTGATGCAGGAATTACGGTTGCAAAAAATTTGAATATTGCTGTTACAACGGGAAATAGCTATACTGTTGCTACAGCTCTCGAAGGAACTCGTCAGGCAGCCAAGGTAATGGGAATTTCATTGGAACGTGCCAGTGTCGTTATTTTGGGTGCAACAGGGGCGATTGGTTCGGCTTGTGCTCAAATTCTTGCTAAGGAAGTACGTTATTTAACCCTTGTGGCCCGGAATGAAAGTCGTTTAGAAAAACTTTCCGCACACATCATGCGCACAACGGGATTAGTTGTTGAGGTAACAGCAAATACTAAAGCCGCTGTACAGTCAGCTGATGTAGTAATTGCGGTGACAAGCGCTGTCGATAGTTTAATTGAACCAGGTGATTTAAAACCCGGTGCTGTTGTTTGCGATGTGGCGCGTCCGCGTAATGTTGCGAAAAGTGTTGCTGCTGAACGAAATGACGTACTTGTCATTGAAGGCGGCATTGTGGAGGTTCCTGGAAACGTGAACTTTGGCCTCGATTTTGGTTTTCCGCCAGGAACGGCTTACGCTTGTATGGCTGAAACGATGATACTTGCACTAGAAAAATATGAGAAAAATTTTACCATTGGCCGGGATATCACAGTAAAGCAAATTGAAAAGATTACCCAGTTAGCTCAAAAACATGGTTTCAAATTGGCGGGTCTTCGCAGTTTTGAGCGGGCTTTGCTGCCTGATGAGGTTAATGTTATCCGTACAAACGCATTGTTAAAATGTAAAGTGTCGAAGGAGAGAATAGGCTAGAAATTATTGACAAAGAAGTTCTTTATGCCTATAATAGTGCATAAAACTAGGAAGAAATATTATCTATCTTAGACTGATCCTTGTTCAAGGTGTCAAGCTAATCACTTGGCACTATTTATATTGCCAAGGTGGTCCTTATCTGAGGCTCTTTCATGTGAACATTCGTAAGTAGTAGCAATAAGTGAAGTATAAGGGTTAAAGGAGATAAACATATGGCTGAAAAACAGATTATCTTAACTGAAGAAGGATTAAGAAAACTTGAGGAAAAACTTGAACATTTAAAAACAGTCCGTCGCCATGATGTAGCTGAACGGATTAAACAAGCAATTGATTTTGGTGACATAAGTGAGAACTCGGAATACGAAGATGCTAAGAATGAGCAAGCTTTTATTGAAGGTGAAATTCTTACGCTGGAAAAAATGCTGCGCAATGCCAAATTGATTGATGAAAATGCTGTCGGCATTGATATCGTAACAGTGGGGTCTACCGTTATTTTAAAAGATATGGAATTTGGTGATGAACTGGAATATACCATTGTAGGTTCGGCAGAAGCTGATCCTAGCGAGTTTAAAATTTCTAATGAATCTCCAGTCGGTGAAGCCATTATAGGACAAAAAGTGGGTAGTGTTGTTGAAGTGAATGTTCCAGCAGGCATTTTAAAATACGAAGTATTAAATATTAAACGGGCCTAGATAAAGGTTTATCGGGGGAAGTAAAAAAATGAGTAAACACGTTGAGGTAAAAGATACGCCAGTTACGGCGGAAGAGCTGAATGAATTGATGAAATCACGCCGTGAAAAAATGACGGCTATTGCAGACAAAGGAATTGAACCGTTTGGTCGCAACTACAAGGCTACTCATCATGCAGCTGAAGTTGTTGAACAATTTGAAGAATTGGAAGAAAAAACGGTGCGTATCTGCGGGCGTGTCATGGCCATTCGTGGTCATGGAAAGGCTAGTTTTGCCCATCTCATGGATATGTCAGGTGGTGTTCAGCTTTATTTTCGTCAAGATGTGCTAGGAGAAGAAGATTATGCTCTTTTTCGGTTACTTGATATTGGTGATCACATTGGTGTTGAAGGAACCATGTTTCGGACACATCGTGGTGAAATTAGTGTAAAAGTAACTGATTTTGAAGTACTTGCGAAAGCCCTACGTCCGTTGCCGGAAAAATTTCATGGATTAAAGGATGTAGAAGTCCGTTATCGTCAACGTTATTTAGATTTAATTGTAAATCCGGAAGTAAAGGATACCTTTGTTAAACGGAGTAAAATTATTTCAAAATTACGTCAGATTTTAGAGCAAAAGGGCTTTTTAGAAGTAGAAACGCCCATGATGCATTCTATTGCAGGTGGTGCGGCCGCAAAACCTTTTATTACACATCACAATGCTCTTGGTATCGATCTGTATATGCGTATTGCTCCTGAGCTTTATTTGAAACGTCTCATTGTTGGCGGATTTGAAAAGGTTTATGAAGTAGGACGGGTATTCCGCAATGAAGGCATTGATATTAAGCATAATCCGGAATTTACACTCGTTGAGATTTATCAGGCGTTTGGTGACTATCAGGTTGTTATGGAACTTACGGAAGAATTGATTTCTAAGATTGCTTTAGATGTCTTAGGTACCATGAAAATTACTTATCAAGGACAAGAAATTGATTTGACGCCGCCATGGAATCGCATGTCTATGACGGAAGCGATTGAGAAATATACTCAAGTCGATTTTGCTGCTGTGACTACGCTGGAAGAAGCACGGACACTTGCGACATCTTTACATGTTCCTTTTGCTGCTGGCGATGGCATTGGCGGTATTGTGAATAAGGTATTTGAGGAAAAAGTAGAAGAAAATTTAATTGAACCAACCTTTATTACGGGACACCCAACCGAAATTTCACCACTGGCGAAACGTAATAAAGAAAATAGTGAAATTACAGATCGCTTTGAGGCTTTTGTTTTCGGGCGTGAACTGGCCAATGGATTTTCGGAACTCAATGACCCTATCGATCAGGAAGGCCGTTTCTTGAAACAAGTAGAACAACGTGAATCAGGGGATGATGAGGCTCACATGATGGATAAGGACTATGTGACGGCTCTTGAGTATGGTATGCCGCCCACAGGCGGCCTTGGTATCGGTATTGACAGGCTTGTTATGTTACTCACGGACAGTGCATCGATACGTGATGTGATTTTCTTTCCGCAAATGAAACAAAGAGAGCAGTAAACGAATGAAGTTTTGCTAGGAAGAGAGCTCAATAAACTATGGTTAAATAGTTTGTTGGGCTCTTTGTTTAAAATATAAGATATTTCTTTTTGCATAACGAAATGATTTGTGATATTCTATATGAGCTGTCTCGTTAGGCCGTCTCAAAAACAACAATTACAATCAGTTGAAACTGAAAAAAGTTGTTGACATAACAGGGCGCCTGTGATAATATAAACGAGTCGCTAAAAACGACAGACAAATGCTTTTGCAGTTACGGTTGTGAAGCAAAAAAATATGTTGACAACATCGCTTGCGATGTGGTAACATATAAAAGCTGTCGCAAGACAACATGCTCTCTGAAAACTAAACAATGGTAATGATTAATGCCAGATGTGCGGGTTTCTTTTATAAGAAACCAACCAAAATAATTTCTGATTTGAATTTATAGAGCCTATCAAAAGGCTTCATAAAATATACTTTTATGGAGAGTTTGATCCTGGCTCAGGACGAACGCTGGCGGCGTGCCTAACACATGCAAGTCGAACGGAGAAATCAGCAATGATTTCTTAGTGGCGAACGGGTGAGTAACACGTAGACAACCTGCCTTCCAGATGGGGACAACAATCCGAAAGGGTTGCTAATACCGAATGTGTTTGTTTCTTCATAAGAAGAGACAAAGAAAGATGGCCTCTATTTATAAGCTATCGCTGGAAGATGGGTCTGCGTCTGATTAGCTAGTTGGTGGGGTAATGGCCTACCAAGGCGACGATCAGTAGCCGGTCTGAGAGGATGAACGGCCACACTGGGACTGAGACACGGCCCAGACTCCTACGGGAGGCAGCAGTGGGGAATCTTCCACAATGGGCGAAAGCCTGATGGAGCAACGCCGCGTGAGTGAAGAAGGCTTTCGGGTCGTAAAACTCTGTCTTCAGGGACGAATGTGCGATTTGTGAATAATGAGTCGCAATGACGGTACCTGAGGAGGAAGCCACGGCTAACTACGTGCCAGCAGCCGCGGTAATACGTAGGTGGCAAGCGTTGTCCGGAATTATTGGGCGTAAAGCGCGCGCAGGCGGGAACATTAGTCTATCTTAAAAGTGCGG